>JAIEKC010000448.1:0-28041 GCA_029064505.1 Acetatifactor sp. | reverse complement strand
TTCCTGAAGTAGAGGGAACAAAATTTGATGTACAAAAGCTGTTGGAATTAATGGATGCGGCAATACTCTCTCAGGAGACTTCGCTGGATCTGGAAGCAGAGGGATGTTACGAGGAGCCGAAAGTCAGACAGGATTCTGCCGAACTTACAGAACCCGTGGAAACGGTAAATAAATGGCTCAGTGCCAGGATCACCTATGACTGGAATGGTACGGAAATAATCATAGACAGGGAATTGATAAGGGACTGGATCACCATGGAGAAAGACGGTCCTGTGCTGGATCAGACAGCTGTGGAGGCATTTGTGAAAGTGCAGGCAGAGGAGAACGATACTTACGGAAAGAGGAGAAATTTTGTGACTACACTCGGTGTGGAATTATCCCTGCCCAGCGGCTATTATGGCTGGCTGACGGATAAGGAGGCAGAGACAGAGGCGCTGATGGAGGCTGTCTGTCAGGGCAAAACTGTTTCCAGAGAGCCTGTGTATGCGAGCAGTGCCAGACGGAAGGGTGTGAGTGATATCGGCAATTCTTATGTCGAAGTGGATCTGACGCATCAGCATCTTTATCTTTACGAGGACGGATCGATCATATTTGAGACGGATTTTGTGTCCGGAAGTATGTCTTCCACCCCTGATTGTGTGACACCGGAGGGCGTTTTCGGCATAAGTTATAAGACCACGAATGCAGTGCTTCGCGGAGCCAATTACGAGACACCGGTAAATTACTGGATGCCTTTTTATGGAAACTACGGTCTCCATGATGCCACCTGGAGAAGCGAGTTCGGCGGGCAGATCTATATTGAAAACGGGTCTCACGGATGTGTGAATCTTCCTTTAGATGCAGCGGCAACGATTTATGGACATATGTCTGCGGGCTTTCCGGTCATCTGTTATTATTATCAGGTAGATCCTCTTGCCGATCAGTATGTGGAGGAGGAGTGGAATGATGACAGTGACGATGAGGAGGAGTAGTTGAGATGTCAGAGCCGGTAAGGAAACGCCGCACGGCAAAACAGGCGGAAAAATGGAAGAGAGCGCTGGAACATCACCGGGAGATACAGCGGCAGATTGAGGCAAATGCCGCCGATATTTTGCGGTCTTCCAATTTCCGCAGGACCAGACAGCATGTTCAGCATGGTGATGTGACGGTAAATGAGCATGTGATGAATGTGGCCAGGTACAGTGTGGAAATCAGTGAGAGGCTTCATATTCCGTGTCACCGGAAAGAGTTGATCAGGGGAGCGCTGCTCCACGATTATTTCCTTTATGACTGGCATGAGCCTCATAAAGTAAATCCGTTAAAGCTACATGGCTTTTTTCATCCGGGTATTGCCCTGAGAAATGCTCTTATGGAGTATGAGCTGTCAGAGCGTGAAAAGGATATCATCAGAAAGCATATGTGGCCTTTGACGGCAGTGCCTCCCATGTGCAGAGAGGCATGGATCGTTACGGCGGCGGATAAATACTGTTCGCTGATGGAGACTATACACATTTATAAAGGGCACGGTGCATTGCTGCCCAAATTAAGGGAACATTAGATTTGGAACATTTATTTGACAGGCTGGCGGAATATGGACAGGGAGATATGTATCCCTGTCATATGCCGGGGCATAAGCGCAGACGCTGGGGCAGTCTTCCGGAAGATATGTGTCGGATGGACATTACAGAGATAGAGGGATTTGATAATCTGCATCAACCGGAAGCGCTTCTCAGGGAACTTCAGGAACATGCCGCCGCGCTCTATGGTGCGGAGGAGAGCTTTTATCTGATCAATGGGAGCACTTCCGGTATATTAAGCGCTGTCAGTGCGGCGCTCCCGGAGCGAGGACATATTCTGATGGCGCGGAATTGCCATAAATCAGCGTATCATGCGGCTTATCTGAGAAATTTGAACATATCCTATCTGTATCCGCCGCTGATGAAAGAATATGATATCTTTGACGGAATATCTTCGGGGCAGGTAGAAGAAGCATTGGAGAAAAATCCGGATATTGGTGCGGTGCTGATCGTTTCGCCCACTTATGAAGGGCGGATATCTGACATCGAAAGGATTGCGGAGACAGTTCATGCCCGAAATATACCTCTTATTGTGGATGAAGCCCATGGGGCGCATCTTGGATTTACAAAGGACTTTGCCGAAAACAGCTGCAGGATGGGAGCTGATATAGTGATCCACAGTGTGCATAAGACGTTGCCGGCTTTGACCCAGACGGCGTTGCTGCATGTGAACGGTGAGCGCGTGGACAGGATGCTGCTTCGGCGATTTTTGCATATTTACCAATCTAGCAGTCCATCCTATCTGTTAATGGCAAGTATTGACAATGCTTTGCGTTATGTGGAGGAGACAGGAGCGGCGGCATTTGCCGCTTTTGCGGCAAATTACAGAAAGCTGCTGGCAGACTTGTCTGCATGTAAGTGTTTACGTTTCCTGCCGTTGGAGACGGGAAGACAGGACATCGGTAAGTTGTTGATCTCCACTAAAATGACAAATATGTCGGGAAAGAGTCTTTACGATATCCTGTTAAAGGAGTATCATTTGCAGCTCGAAATGGCAGCTGAAACCTACGCGCTTGCCATGTTTACGGTAAATGATACGGAGGAGGGTTATGAGCGTGTGAAATCCGCACTTTTGCAGGTTGATGTGACGCTGCGACCTGCTGTTGACGGGATGTATTCTGCGGGAGCGGACGCTGTTATCGATGGAGAGCATTTCGCGAAGGCGGACATTGCAGTGAGTGAGAAGCATTGTGAGGAAACGAAGGTAGCTGTTGAAATTGAGCAGCCTGCGGAGAGGAAGTATGCCGCTGATCCGACATACTTCGCGGAGGCGGTCTCCGATGGTGTCATACCCTTTGCACGTGCATGGGACATGGAGAAGCGTTTTGTGGAGCTGCAGGAAAGCATGGATTGTTTTGCGGGAGATTTTGTGAATCTGTATCCGCCCGGGATTCCTCTGCTGGTACCCGGGGAAAGGATCACTTCACGTCTGCTGGCAGATATTCATCATTACCTGAACAAAGGACTGAATGTACAGGGACTGGAAGCAGGAGCGCATGGAATGCGGATCAGTGTCCTGACAATGTAAAAGTATTTTGCGTTTATTCCATATTTCGTACAGATCAGGAATTGCACATAATATATTAACAGGATAGTATAGAGATAGTGTAAAGAAGAATGTCAAAAAAAGCGCCTTAAATAAAGGAAGCGCAGAAAGAGGATCAGTATGAGAAAGACAAAAATTATCTGTACCATAGGACCCGCAAGCGAGAGTGAGGAAAGATTGCGTGAGCTGATGCTCGCAGGAATGGACGTAGCGAGGTTTAATTTTTCCCACGGAACCCATGAGGAACAGAAGGAAAAGTATCAGCGCGTTCTGAAAGTGCGCGAGGAATTGGGGCTTCCGGTGGCGACTCTTCTGGATACCAAAGGGCCGGAGATTCGTCTGAGGGATTTTGAGGGAGGCAGAGTGGAGCTGACGGTGGGACAGCAGTTTGTGTTGACTACGGAGGAGATTTTGGGAACTTCCGAGAAAGCTGCCATTTCTTATAAAAATCTGAAAAATGATATCACAGTGGGAACCACCATTCTGGTTGATGACGGACTGATCGAGATGAAGGTGGAGGAGATCTCCGGTGAGGAGATCTTATGCAGAGTGATAAACGGCGGATTTGTATCCAATCATAAGGGGGTCAATGTGCCCGGCGCCATTCTTTCCATGCCCTATATAAGTGATGTGGACAGAGCGGACATTTTATTTGGTATCGAGATGGGGTTTGAGTTCCTTGCAGCCTCATTTGCAAGAACACGGGCAGATATTGAGGAAATCCGGGGGATTTTAAAAGACCATGGCAGTGATATGAAAATTATCGCCAAGATTGAGAATATGCAGGGGATCCAGAATCTGGAGGAGATTCTGGATGTCTCCGACGGCATTATGGTGGCAAGAGGAGATATGGGGGTTGAGATTCCTTTAGAAGAGGTTCCCATGCTCCAGAAGAAGATGATCAAGATGGCAAATGCTCGGGGCAAGCATGTTATCACGGCGACTCAAATGCTGGAATCCATGATCAAAAATCCCAGGCCCACCAGAGCGGAGGCTACGGATATAGCCAACGCGATCTATGACGGCACTACCGCGATCATGCTTTCCGGTGAAAGCGCCGCGGGCATGTATCCTGTGGAGGCGGTGAAAACGATGGCGAGAATTGCTGTCAGCACGGAGCAGGATATTGATTATCGCGGCAGAATGAAACAGAACGATAAGGGAGATAAGTCAGATATTACCATGGCGATCGCTTACGCCACCTGTACTGCGGCAGCCGATCTGAATGCGGCCGCGATCATTACGGTCACCATGTCCGGATTTACGGCGGAGGCAATTTCCCGGTTTAAGCCCATATGTCCTGTGATCGGATGTACAGTCAAAGACCGGGTATGTAAGCAGCTGAATCTATTGTGGGGCGTAAATCCCCTGCACATCGGGCGCAAGGAAAGCAGCGATGAATTGTTTGCGGCAGCTGTGGAGGAGTCAAAGAAGGCAGGTTATGTAAAGCAGGGTGACACGGTTGTCATAACGGCGGGTGTACCCTTGGGCATTGCCGGTACAACGAATATGATTCATGTGGTCGAGGTAGAATAGACGTGGGGAAGATCGTATATCTTATGGGCAAAAGCTCGTCAGGGAAGGATACTATTTTCAAGAGACTGCTGGCGGATAAGTCATTGGGTCTGAAGACGATCGTACCTTATACCACCAGACCTATCCGCAGCGGGGAGCAGAATGGACTGGAATATTTTTTCACGGATGAGGAAGGGTATCAGAAGCTGAAGGAGAAAGGGAGGATCATTGAGGAGCGGGCATATCAGACCTTTCATGGGCTTTGGCGTTATTTTACGATAGATGATGACCGGATTCACTGGGATGAACAGAACTATATCATGATAGGGACGCTTCAGGCCTATCTGAAAATGAAGGATTATTTTGGAGAGGACAAAATGCTCCCTGTTATGATAGAATTAGATGACGGGGTCAGACTGGAGCGTGCCCTGCGCAGGGAGCGGAAGCAGAAGCAGCCCAGGTATGAAGAGATGTGTCGCAGATTTTTGGCGGACAGTGAAGACTTTTCGGAAGAGAAGATCCGGGAGGCGGATATCCGCTGTCGTTTCAGGAACGATGATCTGGAGAGCTGTCTGGCGGAAATCTCTGCATACATAAACAGTGAGGGAGATACGCAGTCAAAATCCGGAATCCTGTCAACGTCTTTCCCGCCATGTAACTGATGACAATTTAAATAAAATAATGGCTGTAGAATGCTGTTTTTACGTTCTGCAGTGCGGAGTTTGAATTTGTCTTTTTGCATTTTCATTTGATCGGAGATCTGCTTTATTCTTGAAAGGCAGATTTTGTCGGATGTGAAATGGTTACAATTATGCGGAATATGACGATATAGTTAGTAAGAACGGTTTTGACACAGATGTGTAATGTGTCCGGAGGAGCATGACAGAGCACGGAGGTGTGGGAAAATAACCGGGATAGAAAGAAGGGAAGGAGGGCAAGCCAATGGAGATCAAAGTGGGTCAGGTGAATCAGCCGGCGCCGGTGGAGCAGGTGCAGGCGAATCAGCCTACGGACGGTTCCTTTAAATTTATGCTTGCCAGCCATGTGGAAGAGGCAGAGCTTCAGGCCAGGTTACAGTCACTGATGGAGGAGATCACCATGCAGGGTGAGAAGCTGTCCAAGCGCCGTGATGTAAAGGACATGAAGCATTACAGGGGACTGGTTAAGGAATTCATGAATGAGGTGGTGACCAGATCTCATTCTTTTTCCAGAGAAAATTTTCTGGACAGACGGGGGCGTCACAGAGTGTATGGCATTATACGTCTGGTAGATGAGAATCTGGATCAGCTGGCTCAGGAACTGATGAAGGATGAGAAGGACAATCTTGCGATTCTGAATAAGATCGGAGAGATCAGAGGATTGCTTTTGGATATTTTTACTTAAATGAGAATTGTTCAATGCCGGGCAGATTGGCCTGAAGCTGTATGAGCGCTTGCGGAGTTCCAGAGTGAAACTTAACGCGGCGGAAAATATGCGATGCACTTATGACCGGCGCTGAACAGTGCCTGTGCTTACAAAAGAGGGGGATGACAATGGCGGGATTTCAGGATATCATCGGACAGGAACAGATCAAGGAGCATATGCGGAATGCTCTCACCACCGGAAAGGTTTCCCATGCATACATTATTAACGGGGAAAAATCTTCCGGAAAGGAATTTATCGCCAGAGTCTTCGCCATGGCATTACAGTGTGAAAAGGGTGAGGTGGAGCCCTGTCAGGAATGTCGTTCCTGTAAACAGGCGCTCTCCGACAATCATCCGGATATCATCCGGGTGTTCCATGAGAAACCGAACACGATCAGTGTGGACGATATCCGCACGCAGGTGAACAATGATGTGGCGATCAAGCCTTACAGCAGTTCCCGGAAGATATATATGATCAATGATGCGGAAAAGATGACGGTGCAGGCACAGAATGCGCTGTTAAAGACTTTGGAGGAGCCGCCTGAGTATACGGTGATCCTGCTTCTGACCGCTAATGTGAATTCTCTTCTGCCCACTATATTAAGCCGCTGCGTGGTATTGAACATGAAGCCGGTAGCGGATGAAGCAGTGAAAAAATTCCTGATGCACCAAATGGAAGTGCCGGATTACAAGGCGGAGGTCTGTGTGGCATTTGCCAGAGGTAATATCGGAAAGGCGAAAGCGCTGGCGTCCAGCGAGGACTTTGAAAATGTAAAAGCGGAAGCGCTGTCTCTTCTGAAATATATCGGCGAGATGGAATTAAATGAGATGATCGCCGCTATCCGGAAGATAACCGAGTATAAGCTGGAGATCAATGATTATCTGGATATCATTGCGATCTGGTACCGGGATGTGCTGCTCTTCAAAGCTACCAACGATGTCAACAATCTGGTGTTCCGGGAGGAAATCCAGTCTCTGAGAAAGACGGCACAGCACAGCAGTTATGAGGGAATAGAGAATATTATCGAAGCTTTGGAGAAGGCAAAAAGGCGTCTGGATGCCAACGTGAACTTTGAATTGACGATGGAACTGCTGATGCTGACTATTCAGGAGAACAGTTGACGGATGTTTTGCGCGCTGTCGCTGTTCCTGTGATCCCAGGGAGTACACGGAGTTCCTCTGTATCAGCTGCCGTAACGGAATAAATGGCGGCAGCGGATTTGGTAATTGAAGTAAAACGGCCTGAAAACGGTGGCTTTTTAGAAAGATATATGTTAAAATGACAGTCGATGGTGTGTATACACTGTCGGCTGCAATTTGTTTGGCTGTCAGGAACAGCTCTTAATAAGAAGGCATGAAATGCCGGTGAGGTGGATAGATGACAAAGGTAATAGGAGTAAGATTTCGCACAGCGGGCAAGATTTATTTCTTTGATCCCCTGCAGTTTGAGATAAAGAGAGGCGATCATGTGATCGTGGAGACCGCCAGAGGCATCGAGTTTGGAACGGTGGTGTCCGGTGTTTCCGAAGTGGAGGACGAAAAGGTGGTACAGCCGCTGAAACCTGTGATCCGTATTGCCAATCAGCGGGATATGGAACAGGAAGCGGGCAACAAGGAGAAGGAGAAGGAAGCCTACAAGATCTGTCTGGAGAAAATCCAAAAGCATGGTCTGGAGATGAAGCTCATTGATGCGGAGTACACTTTTGACAATAATAAGGTACTTTTTTATTTTACTGCAGACGGACGCATTGATTTCCGCGAGCTGGTAAAGGATCTGGCAAGCGTATTTAAGACAAGGATTGAACTGCGCCAGATCGGAGTCCGGGATGAGACGAAGATCGTAGGCGGCATCGGTATCTGCGGAAGACCTCTGTGTTGTCACAGCTATTTATCGGACTTTGTCCCGGTGTCTATCAAAATGGCAAAGGAACAGAATCTTTCGTTGAATCCCACTAAGATCTCCGGTGTCTGCGGAAGGCTGATGTGCTGTCTGAAGAATGAGGAAGAGACATATGAAGAACTGAACCGCAGACTGCCGGGTATTGGCGATTATGTTACCACCGATGATGGATTGAAAGGAGAGGTACAGAGCGTCAATGTGCTCCGCCAGCTGGTCAAGGTAGTGGTGGACGTGGGAGATGAAAAGGAAATCCGTGAATATGAAGTGGACAGGCTTGCTTTTAAGCGGAGACACGGCAAAAAGGAAAACGTGGAGCTTTCCAAGGAGGAATTAAAGGAGCTGGAGCGTCTGGAGGAGGAAGAGGCGCAGGAAATCCAGGAAAGCGGGGATCGTCATGAGAACGGCCAGCGCCGGGGCAATCACCGTCAGGACAGACAGCAGGAGGATTCACGTCAGGAGGGCGGCCAGCGCCGCAACGGTCGCCGTCAGGACGGACAGCAGGAGAGCCGTTTCCAGGGAAATAACCAGCGCCGCGGCGGTCATCGCCAGGATGACTCCTGTCAGGAGAATGGCCGGCAGCGCAGCAACCCTGAAGGCCAATCGGAGGGGGCTTATCGGGAAAACAGCCAGCATCATGGTAATCATGAGAGCCAGCCGGAGAATTCTAATCGGGAGAACGGCCAGCACCGCGGTGATCATGAGGGCCAGTCGGAGGTGACTTATCCGGAGAGCAGCCGGTATCGCGGTAATCATGAGGGCCAGTCGGAGAATTCTTATCAGGAGAACGATCAGCATCGCGGTAACCGGGAAGGTCAGTCGGAAGGATTCCATCAGGACAATGGTCAGCACCGGGATGGCCGTGAGAACCAGCATCGGGACGGACAGAGCAGGCAGGATAACCGTCAGAGACAATATAACCGCCAGAGGCAGGATAACCGCAGACAGGATGGTCATCGTCAGGACGGGTATCAGCGCCGTGATAACCGTGAGGGACAGCATCGGGACGGGCAGGATAATCGTCAGCGTCAGTACAACCGTCAGAGACAGGACAGTCACAGGCAGGACGGCCAGCGTCAGGATGGGTATCAGCGTCGTGATTACAAGCCCAGATACCGTCATGATACCAGGCCCAGACAGGAAGGAAGGTCAAGGCAGGATGACAGTCAGTCTTAAGGAGAACGAGAGAATCGATGATCTGCAGCGCAATGGATATCAAATTATCCAGAACCCGAAGAAATTCTGCTTTGGCATGGATGCGGTTCTCCTGACAGGTTTCGCTCATGCGAAGGAGACGGATACGCTGCTGGATCTGGGAACAGGCACGGGAATCATTCCCCTGCTCATGGAGGGGAAGTATCACTGCCGTCATCTGATCGGTCTGGAGATTCAGACGGAGAGTGCGGATATGGCTTCACGCAGTGTGGCTTTAAACGATCTGTCGAAAAAAATAGAGATTGTAACCGGAGATATCAAAGAAGCAGGCAGTATGTTCCCGTCTGCTTCTTTTGACTGTATTACCTGCAACCCTCCCTATATGATCGGAGATCATGGGATCACCAATCCACAGGATTCCAAGGCCATCGCGCGCCACGAAATTCTCTGCACACTGGAGGATGTTGTGAGGCAGACTGCCGGACTGCTGAAACCGGGTGGACATTTCTTTCTGGTACACCGGCCATTCCGTCTGGCGGAGATCATGACTTTACTGGTACAGTATAAACTGGAGCCCAAGCGGATGCAGTTGGTCTATCCCTATGTGGACAGGGAACCGAACATGGTGCTTCTGGAGGCGGTGCGCGGAGGAAAATCCCGTATGACTGTGGAAAAGCCGTTGATCGTGTTTGGAGCTCCCGGGGAGTATATGCCGGAGATTCGTGAGGTGTATGGGTACTGAGAGAAGATTGTTGCTGTCAGAGCGGTGAAAAGTGAATACTTTTGCAGCAATTCGGCAGAAGGCCGGACTGTAAAATATTCTGTTGGGCCGATCAGTGAGCGTATTGTCTTTTGGCACTACAGGAGGAAAGGAATAATATGGCAGGTACATTATATTTGTGCGCGACACCCATAGGAAATCTGCGGGATATGACGCCTCGGGTGGTGGATACACTGCGGGCGGTGGATGTGATAGCGGCGGAGGATACCAGAAACAGCATTAAGTTGCTGAACCACTTTGATATTCACACGCCCATGACCAGCTATCATGAGTATAACAAGGTGGAGAAGGCAAGACAGCTTGTGGGGCAGCTTCTTTCGGGGCAGGATATTGCGCTGATCACCGATGCGGGGACCCCTGCGATCTCCGATCCGGGCGAAGTATTGGTGCAGATGTGTCATGAGAGTAATGTACCTGTGACTTCTCTGCCGGGTCCTGCAGCGTGTATCACTGCGCTGACTCTTTCGGGACTTTCCACAAGAAGATTCTGCTTTGAAGGATTTCTTCCGTCAGATAAAAGGGAGCGCAGGGAGGTGCTTGAGGAGTTGACGACAGAGAGCCGCACCATGATCCTCTATGAGGCACCCCACCATCTGGTGAAAACGCTGGAAGAGCTCTATGGAGTGCTGGGAGAGCGCAGAATCACCCTGTGCAGGGAACTGACGAAGAAGTTTGAGACTGTCATGCCTACAACATTGGAGAGGGCGGCAGAATACTATAAGAAGGAAGAGCCCAGAGGGGAATATGTTCTGGTGGTGGAGGGCAGGAGCCGGGAGGAGAAGCGCAGGGAAGAGATCGCCTCATGGGAGGCTATGACGATCGAAGAGCATATGGCTCATTACGAGCGGATGGGTATGGACGGTAAATCGGCGATGAAGCAGGTGGCAAAGGATCGGGGTGTGGGTAAACGCGATATTTATGCGCACCTGCATGGCACGATCCGGCAGTAAATCCGGAAATGGCTGTTTTGAGAGTTCAGGATCCGCCCCGGCATGAGACCGGAACTGACAGGAGGAGAGAGGAATGGCTGCTGAGTGTTGTGACGCATGTGTCAATTACGTTTACGATGAGGATTATGAGTGCTATTGCTGTCTGGTGAATCTGGACGAGGATGAGATGTATCGATTTCTGTCAGGTACACAGCGGGCGTGTCCCTATTTTCGGTTGGACGATGAATATGGAGTGGTGAGGCACCAGATATAGAAAATGAAATCCGCCCGGGATCTGTCCGACAGGAGACCGTTTGTATGGAAGGTATAGCTGATGTTTATGCCTTTCCGGTTACGGCGGTTCACCTGTCGAACGAGATAACGGTAAAAATATTCATCCCGCTGAATCGTATATTACATGAGACAAAGGCTTGTTCTCAAAGGTTTTCTTCCCCTTCGAATACCATGAGCTGACCGATCTTCTCCTTCGGAGCAGGGTGTATGACGGGCTCTTTCTCCCCGGCCTCTTTCATACACTTTTTCAGTTTTTCTGCCAGAGTAAGGCAGACTTTTTCGTGGGCTGCGGAGTGGATCAGGTTGTGGAGCTCATAGGGATCATGTTCCAGATCGTAGAGGAAGGTCTCCGTGTACTCATCACTGGAGCTGTCTTTCACAGGATCACTGTCAGGTGCCTCTATGGAGTATTTCCATCTGTCCGTCCGGATGGCACGTCCCACCTGGCTCTCGCTGATCTGTATGAAAATATCTTTTCTGGAGGGGATGGTTTTCTCACGGCGGACATATGGCATAATGCTGCGCCCCTGCATGTCCTCCGGAACAGGAAGTCCGCAGGCATCCAGGATGGTGGGCGCAAGGTCGGTCAGGCTGACTTTCTCCCGTAGCTTTCCGCCTCCCGTGAAGGGGCCTCCATAAAATGACAGGGGAATGCGGATGGAACTTTCATGGCAGGACCGCTTGTACTCCGAATTCCTCGTTTTAAAGTGGCAGCCGTGGTCGGATGTATACACTAATATGGTATTTTCCGTCATATTAAGACTCTTTAATGCATCTCTCAGCCTCCCCAGAGCTTCGTCCAGACGTCTGACCATCCCATAGTATCCGCCCATGTGTTGCCAGGCTGTGCCGGGCAGTGCGCTTAGATCCGGAGGCATATAAGCGGGCGGAATATTCTGGTAGACATCCGGAGCGGGAAAATCATCGAAGCAATTCTGGAAATGCGGTTCCAGAAAGGAAAGGAACAGAAAGAACGGCTTTCCGGAATCCTTTTTTCCGCCTATGAAGCGTATGGCGGCATCCGTAAGAGCATCTACCCTGTAACCGGGGAGTTTGACCGGAGTGTTGTCATTGTCGTAAACAGTGGTATCATATGCGGTGGAGGTGTGCTCGAGGGAATTGGCTCCCAGCCACCATTTGTATCCGCCGCGCTGTTCTCCGGGCACAGCGGTTCTGCCTTCCGCCAAGTGCCATTTTCCGATATAACCTGTGTCATAATCCGCATCGTTAAAGTAATCCGCCATAGTGCGGTGCTCTTTGGGCAGCACAATGGAATTCTTGTAATTTCCGGTGGTGGTGGCGTATTTTCCGGTTTGCAGCGCCGCCCTGGCGGGACCACAGACAGGCTGCGGAGTAAAGGCATACTGGGCGTAGGTTCCGTCGGAAGCCATGGTGTCGAAATGAGGTGTCAGGCCGCAGGGATTGCCGGCTGCCCCGGTTGTGTCATAGCGCTGTTGGTCGGTGAAGAAAAAGATAACATTTGGCTTTTGTTTCATAAACTGTCCTCCTTAGTGTAGTATCTGATTTTCTTAGAGCGTGTCTGAATATGTATTTCCCAGGCATATTATTTTGAAAAGCAAGACACATTTATTTTGAAAGTCTGCCATATGCAGGAAATGCTGTATATAAAACCACTGCCGGTTCGGTTTATACCGTCGGCTTATTTAACTGTGCCCTGCGGCGGTAATCTGATGCCGTGATTCCTGTCATATTCTGGAAATTACGTCGGAATGAGCGGGAATTTGAGAAGCCTGCCATGACAGCAATCTCGTCCACATTTATGTTTGAGGATGCAAGCAGCTCCTTGGCATGTTTGATCCGTACCTGATTGATATAGGTTAGCAGGCCTTCTCCCGTATGGTTTTTGAATATTTTAGACATATAGTTGGGGGAAAGGGCCATGGCATCAGCTACGGCTGTTACATTCAGACTGGTGTCGGCGTGAAAGTTGTCTATATAATTTTTAATTTTCCTGACAAGGAGCGATTCTCTGTCAGCCGCATCCGGTGTCTGCGCATCTCCGGTATTGCACAGACAGGACAATACCTGGTTCATCTGGTCCTCACATTGCGCCACATTCTCCGGATAAAAGGAATCGGCGAGACAGGCGTCAATGGCATCTCTGGTGGTCTGGTCGATGTAATCTTCAGCATCCATGAGAATGGATGAGATCATGGAATATATATTGTAGCACACAATGATATCTGTGGCATGGGTGGTCTTCAGATGCTCTGTATAGTCCCTGACAGCCTCGCTTGCCTTTGCGAAGTCCCGTCGAAATATGGCCTGATGTATTGCGACGGCATATCTGCTTCGATCCCGCCGCTCCATGGGAAGATCCCGGGAATGGCGGGAGGCGGTATATACGCCGGGAATGCTTTCCGCACAGTGTTCTTCTATGGAAGACACCACGTTCGCATAATAGTCAGGAGTATTTTCAAAATCATTATAAACAGGGCTTAGAATGGTATATAGCTGCAAGTGGAAGTGGCGCTCGAAAAAGTCATTCAGATGATGCATATATTCTTCTCCTGAATGATCCCATTCCTCCCGCTGTTTCTCTTTTATCATAAAAAAGAATACATGGAAGAACTCGTCAAGTATATGCTCAAAGGGGAATCGCCCCGCCAGCATTTCCCTTACAACATTATCCAGACAGAAATGCAGAAGTTCCCGGTTCTTTAATGTGTCATCCGATGAAAAGCTTTCGCTTCCGACATAGATGGAAACGATACAGAAATACTTCCCGGAAAAGTCAAGGGACATGGCGCTTATGAGATCCTGTTCCCTTGTATGCAGCCGGATGCCTTTCAATTTGGCGTAAAAATACATTTTCTGGATGTTTTGTGACATGTCGTCCAGGCGGCTTTGCATGGAGCGGTTCAGCCGGTGCATTTCTTCCTGGTATGCTTCAAGCTGCATGAATTCATTGTTTTTTGCCTCCTTGATGGTGTCTGGTATTGACTCTACAAGCCGTTTTACGGGTCTGTAATTACGGTATTGAGTAAAAATAACCACCAGGATTCCCATTGCCAATGCGGCAAATGTGCTGATAAGCGTTATTTTGAGCATATCGGCGGAATCTTTTAAATACAAGGAGGAAGGTGTACAGAGTACATAGTACCAGTCTGTGACATCCGATGCCATACTGCTGGTGAAATAATTCCGGCCGGAGAGTTTTAATGTCGTGTGTCCGTCCAGGGCAGCCGGAGGGATGGACATGACTCCCTCCAAAGGATCGCCGAAACAATAGAGCACGTTTCCGTCGCTGTCGCATATGAAAAAAGTATGCTGCGCCAGATCTTCCATGGAAGTGTTAATAAAACGACTGCTTGTGGTAACTAATATATTATAGTTCAATTCCTGCCGGCTGACAAATGGATTGGTACAGGCAAAGACAAAGGAAGGAGAACCGGCCAGATTGTAGTTGCAGTAATCACTCATAAAAAAGCGGGACTTGGTATAGTCATCTCTTATGACGGACATCCAATCTTCATAGGAAGGCATTCCGCCGCGGTAGGTGTAGTGCATGGATGTATATATGGAAAGGGAGGAATTGGACACGTCTCCTGTAACGATGTAGTCCCGGGAGGGATAGTACAGCATGATCCCCATATCGTTATGTATGTAACGGTAGTTGTTCAGGACATCGTAGCAGACCTGCGCCCGTTGAAAAAATTCGTGGTCATCGGCGCTTTCAGGCAACTTTAAAAAGTTGTTGTCCAGTATGAGCAGATAGCTTAAGTTGTTTATGCTGCGCAGCTTGTCATCGATATCGTCCTGAAGGGAAGACACGATCACACCGTGGCTGTCCCGGACATGTTCGTCGATGATTCTGCGACTTATCAGAAAATTGATGATTATGCTTACAACAGGGATCAGCAGGATAATGATACAGGTCATGATCCAATGGATAAGAACTGTCCCAGCAGGCATATTCCTTTCTTCTTTTTTCATATTGATCCTCCATAACGCAAAGTACAGAGGGTGTGCACACCGTTCTTTGCGCAGGCAGCCGAGCCGGGTAGAAGATTTGGCTCGCCCCGTGTTGAAAACGCAAGCCGGTCCAGCTTGCGTTTTGTCTGTTAATCATTATAACAAAGGGGAAAATATAAGTCCAGGACAATAAAAAGGAAGAAAGGACAAAAACCGTGTTAAGCATGACATTACTGCTTTTTGTCCGTTTGGAAGGGAAATTGTCACTTACCACAGCAGGTTCGGTTTTATATAATGGCCTCAGACACAGTCAACAGCCTTATCGGATGCGAATAGAATCCGAAGGCATCGGGGATGCAGAATCCCATAGAGTCTCATGGACGCTCCGCAAACCAGGGGAGAATTGGAGAGACTGTTATAACAGAACAGGAGGGTACCATATGAAAAAGGGAATCAGAAAATGCCTGACGTTAAGTATTGTTGCCGGAATGACAGCCGGATTTGCGGCCTGCGGGGATGGCGGCAATGCAGCATCTTCAGAGTCACAGGGAACGCAGGGGAGTATCGTCGCCGACAATAGGGAAGATACTTCATCTGCAGCATCAGGAGAGGTGCCTGCGCCCGACGCCGACGCCTCCGTCACCTATCCCATTGCAGGGGCGGGGAAACTTACTTTTGGAATGACACTTGCAAACGAATGGTCGGACAGATTTGATTCCTGGACAGATCTTCCTATTGGGACAGCTGTTCAGGAGAAGACGGGAGTGGAGCTTGAGATGGTGCATGTGGCGGATAATAAGGCCATGAATTTGTTGCTTGCATCTCCCGATTTGCCGGACATCATCTTATTTAATTTCCAGAGCAATTATAGCGGAGGAGAGATCAAAGCCATAGAAGACGGAGTGATCTTTCCCATGGATGCGGAATTTTTACAGCAGAATGCGCCTGACTACTGGGAGGTGCTTAACAGTGACGAGAATATCATGAAGGGCAGTACTAACCAGCAGAATCAGGTATTCGGCTTTACCTTCATCATGGGGGACGATAAGATCAAGACAGGCTATGGACTGACGGTGCGGGATGACTGGTGCGAGCAGTTGGGCCTTGAAGTGACTCAGATCGATACGGCAGAAGAGTTCCATGACATGCTCTCAAGGTTCAAAGACGAGCTAAATGTGGAGATCCCTATGACATTTACTTCCAAGAACCTGGAAGAACTTCTGGATTACGGCACGATTACTTCCCCCTTCGGCCTTGTCACCAGGGATGTCTATCAGAAGGACGGGACGGTGCACATCGGATATGCGGAAAAGGAGTACAAGGATGTGCTTGCGTATTTGAACCAGCTTTATAATGAGGGATTGCTTGACGCCAATTTCTCTACGAATGACGCGGCTACTGTTACGGCAAATATGCTTTCGGGCACCTCCGGTGTTTCCACAGGCGCACTCGGAGGAGGCATCGGAACCTGGCTCCAGACCAACAGGGATGTTGAAGATTACAGTCTGGCAGGACTTCACAATCTGGTAGAAAACGACGGGGACAAGTCGCTTTACGGATTTTATAAGACGGATGTTATCGGCAAGACTGCAGTTATCACAAACAGCTGCGAAAACAAAGAACTGGCGGCTCAGTTCCTGAATTACGGCTATACGGACGAGGGACACATGCTCTATGTTTTCGGAATAGAGGGTGAGAGCTATGAAATGGTGGGCGGGGAACCTCAGTATACCGAATATATCATGCACAATCCTGACGGCCTGACCGTAAAGAAAGCCATGTCGGAATACACGCTTTCCTGGGATAACGGTCCCTTTGTGCAGGATCTGAGGCAGAAGCTCCAGTCGGCATCTATGCCGGAACAGCTTGCCGCATGGGATATTTGGGACGATACTACCGTGGAGGAGTATTTTCTTCCGAAGATTGCCATCGCGCAGGAGAATCTGGCAGAATACAGCAGTCTGAAAAGCGATATTAAGACGTATGTCAATGAAATGACAATTAAATTTGTGCGCGGTACGGAGTCTCTTGACAAATTTGATGAATATTTGGCAACTTTGGAGTCCATGGGGGTAGATCGTCTGACGGAGATCATCCAGGCTGCAACGGACGAATATTATGCAAGATAACTGCCGGATGGCAGGACAGGAATCCAAGAGGGCTCCTGTCCATGCTGGCTGCAGTCATCGGAGACCGCCGTCCGGGACATAAGCCTTCGGAGGTCTGTTTCCCAGAGGTCGGCAGACGGTGATCATGCGGAAGTTTCACAGACGGTAAGGCTGAAAATAGATCACAGCCTTTTGAGTCTTGAGCGAAGCGAAAGGAATGAATAAATGAAAAAAGTTGAAAACACACGACAGGCGAAGAAACAAGCGGCGCCGGAGAAACAATCCTTCGGAATCCGTCTCCGAAAGGATCTGAAGAGAAATTACGGTGCTTACCTGTTGTTTCTTCCGGTGGCATTGTATTATATTCTGTTTGCGTATAAACCCATGTATGGGATTCTTGTTGCATTTAAGGATTTTACTCCTGCAAGGGGAGTTTGGCAGAGCCCATGGACTTCTGACTGCGGACTCGGGCATTTTATTTCTTTCTTCAGATCTTTTTACTTTACCCGTGTCCTGAAAAATACACTGGTGATCAGTTTCAGCACGTTGCTGGTGACATTTCCTGCGCCTGTCATATTGGCATTACTCCTCAATGAAGTCAGGAATACGAAGTTTAAAAGAACCATACAGACATTGTCCTATATGCCGCATTTCATTTCCCTTGTGGTCATATGCAGTATGCTTCGTCTCTTCGTAGCCGACAAGGGGATCATTACCAGCCTCTTAAAGACACTGGGCATTGTGGACGGTACATATTCGCTTCTGTCCATGGAGAATTTTTTTGTACCTATCTATGTTTTCTCCGGCCTGTGGCAGACTGTGGGATGGAGTGCCATTATATATATGTCAGCCCTGTCCGGTATCGACCAGGGGTTGTATGAAGCGGCGAGGATCGACGGGGCAGGAAAATGGAAACAGATGTGGCATGTAACACTTCCGGGACTCATGCCTACCATTGTAATGCTTTTGATTTTAAGGATAGGACAGATCATGAGCATCGGTCATGAAAAGATCATCCTGTTGTATAATGAAGAGATCTATTCCACTGCGGACGTGATTTCATCCTTTGTATACAGGAAAGGGCTTTTAGAGTACAATTGGGGATTCAGTACGGCGGTAGGTCTGTTTAATTCCGTGATCAATTTCATGCTTGTGCTTATGGCCAATAAGATTTCCAGAAAGACCATTGACATGGGATTGTGGTAATATACGCGGAAGAACGCGGATAAGGCATCCTTTTCCGTGATTCGAATCGCCCGGGAGTGGCGGAATCAAAATAAACTTGTTCATCTTACATAAATTGTGCCGAATGTGCGCCTTTCCGGACACTACGGCATGGAGGCATATTATGAGATATAAAAGCAAAGGTTATACTATATTTACCTTTTTTAACTATATTTTTCTGAGTCTGGTGGGATTTGCATGTCTGTATCCGCTGTACTATGTGGTCATTGCGTCGTTCAGTGACCCGGTAAAGTTGATTTCCCATGACGGGATGCTTCTTCTGCCGCTGAAGAAATTCACGCTGGACGGTTATCGCATGGTGTTCAGCAACAGGCTTGTGATGAGCGGTTATCGCAACACGCTCATTGTTTTGTTTTTGGGGTTATGTTTCAACATGGTGTTGACCGTAATGGGGGCATATGTGATTTCCCTGAGGAAGATCATGCTGAGAAAATTCTTTACCATTATGATCATTGTTACCATGTATTTCAATGGAGGCATGATCCCTACCTATTTAAATGTGCAGAGTCTGGGAATGATAGACTCGCTCTGGTCGCTTATCATACCCGGGGCTATCACTACCAGCAATCTGCTGATCATGAGAAGCGCATTTATGGCCGTGCCGGAAAGTCTTTCGGAGGCGGCAGAAATAGACGGCGCGGGGCACAGGCAGATCCTCTTACAGGTGCTGCTTCCGCTGGTCAAGGCGACGCTGGCTGTTTTGGTCCTCTATTATGGCGTGGCCCACTGGAATGCCTGGTTCAATGCCTCCATATATCTGCGTTCCGCCAGTAAATTTCCCCTGCAGCTTGTTTTGCGAAATATCTTGATAGAAGGATTAAACAATGATATGCTGACAGATGTGGGAAGCGCGGACAATCCTCAGGCGGTACAGCTGTTAAAGTATTCCCTGATTGTGGTGAGTACAGTTCCCATTATGTGCATATATCCCCTGCTGCAGAAATTTTTCGAAAAAGGTGTTATGCTGGGGGCTGTGAAGGGGTAACTGTAAACGCCGTATTGGTCCCGGAGCCCGGTGAGTGTCCGGGAGGCTGCCGCAAGGGAAGGGAGGCCGTTTATGACAGGGAATGAACTAAAGCTGGGTATGCAGCCGTTCTGGTTCTGGAACGGAGAAATGGACGAAGGAGAGATCGTACGCCAGATCTTGGAGATGAAGGAGAAAGGAATACCGGGATTCATGATCCACCCCCGTCAGGGGATGGAAATTCCCTATATGTCCAGGGAGTTTTTTGACAGGGTAAGACTTGCGGTGAGCACTGCCCGGGACAATGACATGGAAGTGTGGATCTATGATGAATATCCATATCCCAGTGGGATCTGCGCGGGAGAAGTGGTGCTGGGGCACCCGGAATACCTGTGCAGAAGACTGCGAAAAAGTGTCTGTCAGGTCACGGGCGGCGAACGCGTTCGGTTAAACGCTCCCTGGGGCAGGGTTGTCCTTGCCAGGGCGTACCGCATGAAAGGTGATAAAATATGTATCAACGAATTCACTGATCTTTCGGAGTATGTGGGAACATGTTATGAAGAAGAAGTATTTCAGTACAGCGGTCTGACACATTATAACAAAAAACGCTATTTTACCGGGCGCCCGGACAAGACGCTGGTCTGGCATGCCCCCTCGGACATGCCGGGCAGCCGATGGAGGGTATACCTGGTCACGGAAGTGGTGTTCGACCATTTCAAATATTTCGGGAATTTTATAGATACCTTGAATCCGGAGGCTGTAAGATATTTCTTAGAGCTGACCCACGAACGCTATAAAAAGGAGATCGGAGATGAGTTCGGGAAGACGGTAAAAGGTTTTTTTACAGATGAGATCACGGCTTTCCCGGAGAGCCAGCCATGGTCGGCCCTGCTTCCGGGCATGGTAAAAGACAGATTCGGAATAGACCTGGAGGACTGTCTCCCGGCTCTGTGGGAGGATCTGGGCGATATTTCGGTTAAGGTAAGATATGCCTACTGGTGTACTGCCACAGACGCGTTTGTGGATGCCTATGACAGGCAGGTATATGAATGGTGCAGCCGTAACGATCTGTTGTATATAGGCGAAAAGCCCATTATGCGCAGCAAACAGCTAAAATACGTTCATGTGCCGGGGATAGACGCCGGACACCAGAAGGCCGGGGACGTACCCCTTATGATACAGGGAAAGTACCGCGCCAATGGTAAGATTGCTGCTTCTGCTGCTCATTTCTACGGCAAACCGGCCGCTCTGTGTGAGGTGGGACACAGCATAGGCTGGGGCATGACAATGCAGGACATGAAATGGATGTTTGACTGGCTGGGGGTGCTGGGCATAGACTGGTTCGTGATCCACGGGTTCTTTTACACTGCGGACGGACTTAAGAAACACGATGCCCCTCCTTCGGCATTCTTTCAGATGCCCTGGTGGGAGGATGCGGCATGTATAACCGGATATGCGGAGAACCTGGGAAAACTTCTCAGATCCGTCAGGAGGGACGTAAGGCTTCTGGTGATGGATCCCGTCACTTCCACATGGACTGCAGAGGTGCCGGAGTCCGGGAAGCTGCGAAATGCTTTTGCCGGCCTCCAGACAGAGCTGATGAGTGCGGGACTGGACTATTACATTATTGATCCGGAACTCTTTGCAGAGGGAGAAGTGGCGGAAAGTTCCGGAGGGGTGCGCTTTGTGGTAAACGGCGAAGACTATGTGTGTGTCCTCCTGCCACCCATGACGAATCTGGAAGAACCTGCCTGCAGGAAGCTGAAAGAGCTCATGGAGCGGGGCGGAAGCGTCTGTGCCGTATCCTGCGTCCCCTGGGAGCCTGTCACCGACGACAACAGAACGGTGCATGGCCTGCCGGAATTATTTGGGATAGACGGGAAGGAAGCGCACCGCCTGTTTCTGGAGGATACCCTTTCGGACTCTCGGGAGAACGGGGAACATTTCTTTGCAGCCTGTGGGGATGAGGCGGTGAAATGGTTAAGGGAGAAGCTCTTTGGGGGAAATGGCATCTTCCCCATGGATGACCTGGGAATGGATGGGATCCCGCATTTCTTCGGAAAGGACAGTGCGGGCCGCAGAGTAGTATTTCTGGTTAACAGTGGTCCGGCGGACAGAAAACTATGTATCCACGCGGAGGGCCGCTCGCATATGGTCAGTATGGGCCCTTTCGATGCAAGGCTGCTTTGTCTGGAAGGAGGAGCTTTCGGGAAAGCCTTGTCCGGTATGGGCGAGCCTGACACGAATACTTCTCTGTTTCCCGTAAATCTGGAGGGTGTCTGGAAGTTTCGCACAGAAGGTATGAATGCCCTGCGGCTTGGCTGGTGGCAGGTATCCCTGCCGGACGGACAGTCGGCATTCCTGGAGACTGCCCCGCTGATCGATCAGATGGAAACAGGCGGATTCTCCCTTTCCGTTGTCCAGGCTGGGTACTTTGGATGTCCGAAAGAGTTGGAATTCCCGGAGGTGGAGATCCTGTGTGAAAAGAAATTTCTGTGCAGGGGATTATGGAACGTCTCCGATACCCCACGTCCGAAAATATATCTGGCCATGGAACCAGGCACTTTCCACGGAGACTGGCAGATCGAGGTCAATGGCTGCGGGGTAGGGGAGGCAGACTTTACTACAGGGAGATTGTCTCCGGGTATGTCCATGGACACAAAACTGGCCTCCGATATCGGAAGGTATCTCAGGGAGGGGGCCAATCATATATCAGTCCGTGTGAAAAGCGGGAAGTCTTTCGGCGGTTTCCGCAATCCGCTATACCTGTTCGGCGATTTTTGCGTGACCAGGGAGGACGGATGGTGGTCTCTTGGCCCCATGAAAAGGGAGGGAGAAGCGGGGGATCCGATTTCTCTTGGACTGCCGTTTTATTGTGGGGAGACCGTATACGAGAAGGAAATGGATCTGCCGGAGTGCAGGGGTGGATCTCTGACGGTAAAATTAACGGGAACCCTGCTTTCCGATTCGGTGCGGATCGAAGTGGGAGGATATGAGACGGCTCCCTGTGCGTGGCAGCCGTACCTGTACCGTATCCCCGCCGAATATGTAAGGCCGGGAAAACAGACGGTCAGAGTTATGGTCAGGAATACGGCGCTGGGACTTTATGAGGGACAGAAGTTTGATCCTGTCAGCCGTTCGTATATTGGAGTGGAATAGAGGATTTGTAAGAAATCTGTAAGAAAACCCTATACTGATCTGTAAAAAAGGAGAGGTATTATGGTACCAGCTTAAGGATACAGCTTAAGGATACCACAGGAAGTATCACGGAGGTCTGGAAAAGGTATGAGCGAATGTATATTGGTTGTGGATGATGACAGGGAAATTGTGAAAGCCATCAGCATTCTGCTGGAGGGCGAGGGATATGAGGTGCTGAAAGCCTATGATGGTATGCAGGCATTGGATGTGCTGGCAACGCATCCGGTCAGGCTGGTGCTCATTGATGTGATGATGCCGAAGCTGGACGGTCTGTCGGCTTTGATGCGCATCAGGGAGAAGCAGAATATTCCGGTCATTGTCTTAAGCGCCAAGAGTGAGGACACCGACAAGGTACTGGGGCTGTCCATGGGAGCGGACGATTATGTGGCCAAACCTTATAACCCTCAGGAGCTGGCGGCCCGGGTGAAAAGCCAGCTGCGCAGGTATACTTGTCTGGGAGACATTCACGCGGGCAGCCGGATCGGGGAGATCCGAAACGGCAGACTGTTATATCGCACGGACGAGAAGGTCCTTTATGCCGACGGTGAGCCTGTAAAGCTGACCGCCAAGGAGACCGGTATCGTAGACCTTTTCATGCGCAATCCCGGACGTGTATTTCCTGCGGAGGAGATCTACCGCCGGGTGTGGGATGAGGATGCTTTTGCCTCCGAAAATACGGTCATGGTGCATATCCGCCGCATTCGCGAAAAAATGGAGCTGAATCCAAAAGAGCCAGAATATTTAAAGGTGGTGTGGGGCATTGGATACAAAATGGAAAAGCATTAAAAAAGTACTTTGTTTTGTGGTCTTTTTTCTGGGAGTGAGCCTGACGATCTGGAATGCTTCCGGGCTGCTGCGGCGTATGCCGGAAAAGCTGTCCTATTGGCGAACCGGGAATCTGCTGGAAGATGATTATCAGCAGACCTGGAGTTTTCAGAATTATATGACGAATCGGTTGGAGAGCTTTCTGTCCGTAGCTGTCAACGGCTGTCCGGGGAACTGGTATTATTATGGCAGCGGGTATTTTGACAGCGGATGGAGCGACGAACTCTATTCTTGGGAAGAGGAACTTGCGTTGAGGGAAGCGGAGGCAACCGAGATGCAGGGTACAGAGATCTGGGAGGGGACTGACTGGGACTACTATGGGTACTGGGATGACTGGGGGTATGATGGAAACGACTGGGAGTACTGGTATGAGAGGTATGACGGGACGGATCCCGGGGATCGGGAAAATCTCACGGAGGAACAGAAGCGAAGGCTTGAACTGTTGGAGCAGCGGAAACAAAAGCTTGTGGAAAAGTATTTTGCCGATATAAAGGGCGACCTGAACCTGCTTTACAGCATTTCCTATGACGGGAAGCTGCTGTATTCCAACTCTGACGTTTTGGCGGCGGAAGGCAGCGTACAGCTTCCGGAAGGATATAATTTCCTGTTGTATTTTGACGGGGAGAAGGTCAGGATCGTGAAGGACGGAAAGGAGATCGACATCTACGGGGACGGCTATTACCGTGACGACAGTAATGACTGGTATGTTCCCGGTTACCGCAATTTCCCGGTGGATGAAGACATGAAAAAGGCTGTGATCTGCATGGCCGCAGCAGAGGAGCCGTTGCTGTATACCACAGGAATGGATAACAGCGGAGGGTATCGTCAGCAGAACAATTCTCTGTATTGGATGCGGTATAACAGCATAATGGACGGGAAGCTCCTTCGCTGGAATCTCATCGGCCTGACCGCCGGTCTGGCGTTGCTGTTTTTCTCCTGTCTGTGCAGAAAAGGGATCCGGGAATCCGCAGAAAAGATTGCATACATTCAGGGAAAAATATGGGTGGAATGTAAGGTGCTGCTTTTGCTTGCCGTACTGTATGCCGGATGGCGGGAGTGCCGGATGAGTGGCTACGGCTATGGAATCTGGAAGGAACTGGCATATGCCTATGACTATCAATGGGAGGTTCTCAGCGAGTATGGAGGCATTCTGCTTTCCGAGCTGCGATATATGTCGCCCCTGTTCTGGTCGGCACTGTTCTGGGTGATCTGGCTTTCGTGGAATGATCTCCGGCATAACAGGAAGGGGTGGCGGCATGGTCTGATCGCAAAATGCGGCCGTACTATTTCCGCAAGAGAAATAAAATTGCCCATGGCCCGGAGAATGGTACGCCGAAATGCAGTACTGTTTGTGGCGATCATTGTCAGCGGTATATTGGTTCTGGTGGGTACGCTGGCCGCGGTCGACTACGGGGCATGGAGATATTATAATGTGTGGAGCATCCTTCTGTGGTGCGTGCTCATTACAGCCTGCTTTTTCCTTGCGGCCTACCTGGTAGGAGCTAAGAATATAAAGGCTGCCAGGGACATGGATGTTCTGTCGGGCCGTATCGATGAAATCTGCAGGGGGAACTACAGCGGCTTTTATGAGGACGGCAATTGTGGAAGCGGCATGGTGTCCGGCGACACAGGAGACGCTTTTCTGTCAGGAAGCGGCAGCGCCGCAGGATCCGGAGGAACTCCGGGGAATGGTTCAACGGTGGAAAACAGTGCGGCGCATAACCTTGCGATCCAGGGAGGCGGTGCATCGTCAGGTAAGGGCGCCGTGGAAGAGGATGCGGCGTTGTGGGGCAGTGACTTAAGCCGGACCATGGCACAGCTGGAGAATATTAGACAGGGTATGGCAGGCGCGGTGGACGAGCAGATGAAGAGCGAGCGTATGAAGGTAGAGCTGATCGCCAATGTCTCCCACGACCTTAAGACCCCTTTGACATCCATTATCAGTTATGTACAGTTTTTGAAAAACGAGGAAGGCCTGCCGGAGCATGTACAGGATTATGTGAAGATTCTGGACGAGAAATCCCAGCGGCTGAAAAATATGGTACAGGATGTGTTTGCGGTGAGCAAGGCGGCATCAGGGGAGCTTCCCATGAATATGGAAATGCTGGATTTCGGAAAGCTGCTGCGACAGACCATGGCGGATATGGATGAAGAGATCCAGAACAGCCGGGTGTCCTTCCGTACCGAACTTCCCCAGGAGCCGGTGATGATCATGGCCGACGGCCAACGGATGTATCGCGTATTCCAGAATCTGTTCCAGAACGCCCTGAAATATTCCCTGGACGGTTCCAGAGTGTATGTGACTCTGAAAGCGGACGGAAAGCTGGCGGTTGCCAGTGTGAAAAATACCTCTCACATGGAACTGGATGAGGATAAAAATTTCACGGAGCGCTTTGTCAGGGGAGATAAGAGCCGGACGGACGGCGGAAGCGGTCTGGGACTCTCCATTGCGCAGAGCTTCACGGAGGCCTGTGGGGGACGGTTTGAGCTGGAATTTAATGCGGATTTGTTTATTGTAAAGATTTCCTTTGGGATAGCAGGCGGGTGAAATGCTTTCCGAAATGGTAAAGAGGGTGTGTGAGCACCCTCTTTGAGGTGGTGCAGGGGCATTGAGCGTTGTGATGTCGGTGGCGATATAGCGGAAAATATGAAATTCCCGTTTTGTGTCGTGTACTTTTTCCGTTCCAAAAGTTATGATAATGGCGAAAGGAGGGCAATGAACCATGGATCAAAAGAAGATCGGAATGTTCCTGAAAGAACTCCGCAGGGAAAAACAGCTGACGCAGGAACAGCTTGCGGAGGTGTTTGGAGTGACAAACCGGAGTATCTCCCGGTGGGAAAACGGAGTGAATATGCCGGACTTTGATCTGGTAATTGAAATCGCCGATTACTATAATGTCAGTATTGAAGAAATTTTGGATGGAGAAAGGAAGAATGAGATGATGGATCAGAAAACAGAGCAGGCACTTTTAAACGTGGCGGATTATGAGAATCAGGATAAGATGAAGTTTTCCAGGAGGCTGTGCGGATTATTTATTGTAGGAATTATCGCATTTATTGTATATGCTGTTATAGATATGCTGGGACTGTCGTCTACAGGTGTCTATGAGGCAATAGCTTCATTTGCACTGGGGCTTGTATTTGGCGGTCTTGTGATGGGGGCATTGGTCACAAGCCGTTATATGGCAAAGGTCCAGGCGTTTAAGCAAAGGCTGTTGAACAAAACATGGCAGAAGCAGGAGGTTAAGGAATAAAAGGCAGAGAATGGCGAGGTGTGGATTTAAAACATACAGATATTGGCAGAAAATAAAAGAAAAGGAAATGAAATTCAAAAGATAAAAAGTATATTTTTGTGCTGAGGGTCAACAATATCCTTGTAACACATTAGAAGGAGGTTATAAGGATATGGCAAATATTTCAGAATTGGACTTGCAGAACCTGCGTCATCTGATCGGCGGCTATGACACTACACATTGCAAGATGCAGGCATACGCGCAGCAGGCTACCGACCCTCAGATCAAACAGTTCTTTGAGAAGGGCGCTAAGTCTGCCATGGAAAACAAGCAGCAGTTGATGAAATTTTTAAATTGATCAGGAGGCAGATATGCAGGAGAAAGTTATGGTTGCAGATACCCTTGCAGGTATCAACGGAGAGCTGACCCGCTATGCGGGCATGATCGCACAGTCCGAGAATAAGGAGCTGAAGACAACTTTGAAGCAGTTCCGTAATGCCTGTGAGCAGTCACAGGAAGAGCTGTACCAGCTTGCCAGGGAAAAGTCTTATTACGTTCCCGCAAGCAAGGCCACGGAGGAAGAAGTGCAGCATGTAAAGAGTCTTTTCACGCAGGGGACCTTGTAAGAAGCACCGATCAGTGATGATGCGGGCTGATATTGCAGGTTTGTGAAGAGAGTTTCTTTCAGAAGCCGGAGAAATAAAGGCATCACCGGATGTATATCCGATGGTGCCTTTTCATATATTGAAGAAAATGGAAGTGGTCTGTCCGAAAGTTCATTTGACAGAAAATGGATGGGACAGATCCTGCACCAGGGACGGTGGATTTATGTTAAACATTATTTGGGCGGCAATGATCCTGTTGGCGGTCATCTACGGGGCTTGCAGCGGAAATATGAGCGCGGTCACAAATGCGGCGCTGGACAGCGCGGGAGAGGCTATTTCTTTGTGCATTACCATGGCGGGAGTGGTTGCGCTTTGGATGGGACTGATGGAAATCGCCCAGAAGGCGGGACTGGTACAGAAACTGACCAGGGGGATTTCTCCCTTTCTGAAATTCATGTTCCCCAAACTCCCTGAGAAGCATCCTGCCAGAGAGTACATAGCCACTAACATCATAGCCAATGTGCTTGGCCTCGGCTGGGCCTGTACACCTGCCGGGCTGAAGGCGATGGAAGAACTGGCGAAGCTGGAGGCGGAGAGAGGGAATCCGGTGTATATGGCGGGAGATGACAAAGGCGATGGAAAAACGCCGGGTGCTTTTGCGTCAATGGAACGGGAAGGGCGAAAGATGGAGCGGGTTGCGAGCAATGAGATGTGTACATTTTTGATTTTGAATATTTCTTCCCTGCAGTTGATACCAGTGAATATGATTGCTTATAGAAGCCAGTATGGGAGTGTGAATCCGGCAGGGATAATTGCGCCGGCAATTGTGGCTACAGCGGTGAGTACGCTGG
>JAIEKC010000447.1:0-4739 GCA_029064505.1 Acetatifactor sp. | reverse complement strand
CTCCGTAAAGCTCCTCCACTTTCGCCTGTGTCTGGGCGTTTTTCCTTTGAAGGGCACCTGAGTCATAAAGCTCCTCCAGCTCCGTCAGGGCATTCTGCAGATTCGTCTCGTCAAACCCCGTGAACACCATATCTGCATAATCCACAGGCTGGTGAACCTTGTCAGAATGATTTCTGGCCGCAACAGCTTCCTGTCCGCACGCCGTCAGAGAGAAAGCCAACAGAACGGCAGTGATCCCGTTTCCCCAGCGCCTCATTTTCTTCTTCATTTAAATACCTCCATGCATCCAACTCACCCCGATGCTTTTCCGAGTGCCTTTCTGATTTCCTCTCCGATTGCCATCCCATTCTGTTCCTGACGTTTCACACGCTGTTCTTCTCCCGCGTGAGCATTCATGCAATGCGGATATCCGTTTCCGCATAAGTTCTGTCATTCCGATCCGGAAATCAATTTTTTTATCTGCTTTTTATTATAGGCTTTTCCCATGGGATTTACAATATCCGAATCCCACAAAAACACGTGAAAACATTTGCGGTGTTACCGTTCACTCCGTTCGCGGCAACCGATACAAAGGAACTCTGCGTATTCCTCGAAGTCGCAGGAGCAGCTATTTCAATGAATGCATTGCTTTCTATGCACAGTTGTCCCGTGTTTGTCACGCAAAAGAACGCACCAAAGCGTCTCTCGGCGGATGAATAAAAAGAATCTCCACAGTGAAAATGACTGAACGCCAATCCGGGCTGCAGACATATCCAATGCATTGTCCGATTCAGACCGGATCATTTTCGTCGTACTGAAAACCGTGATTACAACGGCAATGAATTTTGCTGAAAAAACAGATAATAGCAGACATTCGTAACGACATATGGTAAAATACATGTAATTATTCAGAAACAGGCAGGTACTGATTTCCTGCCTGTTCCGTATCAATTGCCGTTTATAAAAGCTATTGTTTGGAGGAATCAGAATGGGATTACAGCTAAACATCATCTTCCCCATAGAGATCATAGGAACTGTGGCATTTGCCTCCTCCGGAGCCATGGTGGCCGTCCGCAAAAAACTGGATCTTTTTGGCATTATTGTTCTCGGTGTCATTACCGCTGTGGGTGGTGGAATGCTCCGTGATCTGATGATTGGCAGCATTCCACCCAACATGTTTCTGAATCCTGTGTATGTATTCACCGCATTCCTGACTGTACTGGTTCTGTTTCTGTTGTTTCGCCTCTGGCCCTTTTTGTTGGGAAGCCGTTACATGGAAAGTTATGAAAAGATCATGAACATTCTGGATGCTGTGGGGCTTGGGGCATTCACTGTCACCGGGATCAACACCGGCGTAAAAGCAGGCTATGGTGAATACTATTTTTTGATCATTTTTCTTGGTGTTATCACAGGAATCGGCGGCGGCATCCTGCGGGATATCATGGCAGGTGAAACTCCCTATGTGTTGAAAAAACATATTTACGCCTGTGCATCTATTTCCGGTGCATGCCTGTATGTCCTGCTTCTGCAGATCACTCCTTCGGATTATGCCATGCTGTTCAGCGCCCTCCTGGTAATTCTTATCCGTATTCTGGCAAGTCATTACCGGTGGAATCTGCCCGGCATACGGAATGACTGAATTCTCCAGTAATTTATTTGTCTGTCACTCCGCCCAGTTTTCATACCATTCCTTCACTACATCATAGGCAGCCTTCGGTCTTCTGTACTCATCCAGTACGCCTTTATTGTTATGGCACCTTGCCCTTGACTGGAACCATTCTCCTTCCTCTGTCACACGACAGTCCGCAAACTGCCAGATAAATACTCCGGTCAGTCTGTTGTCCGCCTTGTACACTTCCATGTTCTCCCGGATAATGTCAGCCTGTCTCTCTTCGCTCCATTTACAGTGTCCCCGATCCCGGCAGCCGTAGAGAGCCGCAGCGCCGAATTCACTGACAATGACCGGCTTTCCTTCCCCTCCGGATGCCCGGATCCAATCCATCTCCTCTTCATGTCGTCCCTTGACCGGCACATCCTGATACCACCCGGAATACATATTGAAAGAAACAATATCGGGCAGGTCCAGACAGATATCCTTGAAATGCCTGCAGGTTGCCGAAGTTGTGGGACGGGTCCGGTCAAGATCCCTGATCTGTTCATACTGCTTCTGATACATCCGTCTGCCCTCCGGTGTCTCACTGGCACATTCATTCAGTATACCCCAGATCACAATGGATGGATGATTGTAATGATCCCTGATCATTTCTGCAATACAATCTTCGCACTGCTTTTCAAAATTGGGATTCTGCATCTGTTCCAGCTTAAATCCCCTGGCATGATTTTCCTCCCACACCAAAATCCCTCTCTCATCGCACAGATCCAGGAACCGCTCGTCGTTGGGATAATGACAGGTACGGACCGCATTGACGCCCATATCCTGCATAAGGTCCATATCCTGTGCCATAAGCGGCACAGGTATGGCACAGCCGATATCGCCGTAATCCTCATGACGGTTGAATCCCTTTAAAAAGACCGGCTCACCGTTTATACAAAGTTTCCGGTCAATCAGTTCCACCACACGGAATCCCACTCTGTCTGCCAGATCATCCATCTGCCTCCCTTTATCCTGCAGCTGCACTTCCAACGTATAAAGCACCGGATCCTGTACTTTCCAGGGCATTACATCCGCAAACATCGTCTCCCATTGTATTTCCTTGTCCTCCTGAGGAGCCAGCACATGACGCTCCCCTCCAAGGCGCTGCCCGGCAAGTTTTCCCTCTGCTGTAAATTCCTGCGAACTGTCAGATATATTCTTCACCCGCACACTGATGTCCGCCTTCCAGCCATCCTGCTCCTTATGGGGAGTAAAATGCATGCTTTCAATATATACATCCCCCAGTTCTTCCAAAACCACAGGTCTGGTAATGCCTCCATAGGTATAATAATCATTGGGCGTATGAAGGGCAGAATGCTCCCCGAAGCTGTTGTCCGCTTCCACCCGGATCACATGCTCCCCAGGCGCCACATTCCTGACCATTCCCGAAAAGGAAGTGAATGCATTGTAATGATGTGCCACAAGGGCATCATCAAACCAGACATCCGCTGTATGGCTGACACCTTTAAAGACCAGTCGGACATTGCATTGCTCCGCCACATGGACTGTTTTGTAATAGGTTCCCTTTCCCCGGTAATTCTCCATCTCCGGATGCTGCTCCCAACAGCCGGGCACCGGCAGTGAATATTGTTTCCCATCTTCCCTTACAAATTTCCAGAAACCCTCCAGTTCCTGCTGTTTTCTGACCGTGTGTTCATTGAATAAACGTATCATTTTTCTCCTCCTGCTTGAAATATCAATCCGACAGCTCTCCTTCTTCGCAAACCTCTATATTCTCACAATCATGCCGTCCCCTCCCAACGGGTGAATACCACCGGAAGATAATCACTGCGTTTGCTTCTGAAATTCACAACGGCGCCCTGCTTAAAATACAGGCAGATATTGCTGTACATCCGGATCGGTCCGGTTTCCCACTATCCTTCACCCACAATGACCGTACCGCCTCCTGCGGAAGCACAGGCATCTACTGCCTGCCGGATATTCTCATAGTTATCTGCGTAAATTTTCCGGTCAGGAAATTGCGGTTCCTGAATTACTCCTCTGAAATAAGCCGTTTCCATACATTACTCCTTCCTGTCTGTCGATGAATATGTCATGTATATGATGCCATCCTTCTTTTTCAGGATATCATTATATCAGATAAATTTCTTTTCATATTCAGACCATTTTTTGCATTTTTATCTTATCCGATACAAAAGCTGCTTTACTTCTTTTTCAAAAAGGAGTATTCTCTACAGAAGGAGATATTCGGTTTTATTGAAAGCTTATTGTGCACAAATATCTGAAAGGACATGTATTATGAGCGATATCATTTTCTCCCGGCAGATTCCGGGTATCCTTGTCCATGATGCGCTTCGGCAGGCGGATTTTCCCATGGCAAGCCGCCATTTTCATAAAAATCTGGAACTTTATTTTATGCTGGAAGGGGAACGATACTATTTTGTTGATCAGGATACTTACCATCTTCAACCTGGTATCGCAATCCTTGTGAACCGCAATCAGATTCATAAGACCAGCAAGGTAGGCTCCGGAAGCGGACATCACCGTTTTATGCTGCATCTTGACGCCGCTGTTCTTGACGGCCTATTTTCCCTGCCATCCATTCCGTCTGTAAAAGCTATCGGGGAAAATTATTGGGGTGTGGCTGAGTTTTCCGCGAAAGACTGGCAGCTGGTCCGCCAGCTCATTGAAATGATAAAAAAGGAAATGGAATCTGATACAACAGAAAGCAACAGTATGATCCTTCTCTTTACCCTGCAGCTTTTGCTGCTTTTTGTGCGTAACAGAAAAGATCCGGAAATTACCGATCACAGACAGCAACTGACAAATCATAAGGTTGACACCGGTATTTATCAAAAAGTTCATGAAATTGCCCTCTACCTGCAGAATCATTGTTCCGAACCGTGTACATTGGATCAACTCTCCGCACAATTTTACATCAGCAGTTCCTACTTGACGCGGGTTTTCAAATCGGTTACCGGTTTTACAGTCACTGAATATCTGACTGTCTGCCGTGTCCGTAAAGCCGGAAATCTGCTTCGCGACACTGCGATCAGCATCACGGAAATAGCATCCATATGCGGCTTCGGCAATATCACTTACTTTGAAAGAGTATTCAAGCGTATAACGGAGTATACTCCCCTGC
>JAIEKC010000446.1:0-2371 GCA_029064505.1 Acetatifactor sp. | reverse complement strand
AAATCCGCCCAATAACATTCCGATCTTGGAACCACCCGCCCCGCTCATGGAAATATTACGCCCCCATTTTATGGCCGTATCCATGGCCTTCTTCGGCGGAAACACCACCTTGATCTGCTCCCTGGGCTGATAACCTATACGTTCCAGAACTCCCGCATCCACATGTATTCCCATATCCATCTGTCGGTATAGCTGCTCTGCCTTTTCCTCCATCTTCAGGGCAATATCCTCCCTGATATCCAGAATGCCCTGACTGATGAGATCATTCATTTCACAGATGATCCGGCTGTAATTTTCTTCCCTGCAGATATGCGACTCCAAGATCCTTGCGCGCTCCTCCAGCAGCTCCCTGGCGCTTTCGCCAAGTCTGCGCTGCTGTGCGGCAACACTGTTCTGCAATTGGGAAAAGAAAATGTTCAGCTGGCCGCGCCAGTCTGCACCCTTTTCCTGCAATGCCTCCAACGCGGCGGTTTTCTGCCGCAACTCCTCTATCAGCTTCTGTACCACATCCTGGTCGGCGTCCAGCATCTGATATTGTGCCGCTACATTTTCCATCAATTGCAGCAGCTCGCTTTTGGCGGACATCAGGAAGGGCATCAGCAGCACCTCTCCCCGGCGTCTTGCGATCGTTGTCCAGAGCTGATCCTCCAATTCCGCATAATTGCTGTTTTCGTACATAATTTTACTGCCGGTTTTCAGATACCGCAGCTTGGCCATACTGGAAACGGGTGTGATCCTGACTTCTTCCGGAGAAATCTTTAAGGCGGAGCTGATCTTCTCCCTGTTATCAGAGAGGATTTCCGCATAATCCGCATTCAGGTCTTTCTTCGTCAGTGCAAAGAGCACGCTCTTACAGTAGCGGTATCCTCTCTTCAGGAAATTCAGCTCACTTTCTGTCATACCGGAGACAGTATCACTGACAAAAAGCAGCAGATCCGCATTGGGCAGGAAGCCATATGTAGCTTCCGCATGAGCTATATTGCTGCTTCCCACGCCGGGAGTATCCACAAGTACCACTCCTTCCTTAAGGAGCTTATTTGGAATTGCCGCATTGATCAGCTTTACATTTTTAAAATTACCGGGATTGCCTGCCTCTGATACATATTCCGGGATCTGTTCCCTTGAGATGTATTCAATGCGATCTCTGTTTTTTGCTCCGGGATCCTCTATATGTACCTCTATTTTCTCTTCTTTTCCATAACGGACCACTGTCACCACATTCGTGCACACATTCATATCCACCGGGAAAAGCGGAACGGCCTCATTCAGCACGGCATTCAGCAGAGAAGATTTGCCTCTCTTCACTTCTCCCGCCACCACCGCCAGAAGCTCTCTCCGGCGGCACAGATCAATCTGTTCACGAATATTCCTTCCCGCATCAGGAAATCCCAGTTTCTCTGCCAATACTGCACTTTCAAGCATAAGGTTCTCCGTCTGGTGTGTCAGATCAAAATAAGATGTCATATCGTTCTCCTTTCGCATACTTTTTCATAATCGTCACATCCTGCAAAAACAGGAATAAAATTTCCGGTTGATCTTCAAATATTGGAAATAATGCCCCGGTTCCATCAGCTTCGTAAATAAAGGTATCATCTCGTCCTCCTGTTCAAAAGGCTTTCTGTCCAGAACCGCCATGGTCATCCGGTCGAAGAGATCATAAAGCCTCCTGCACAGGACCTGATATTCCTCCTTTGTTTTCACATCTGCCAGGGCGGCATGTTTGAAATATCCCACAGGCTTTGTGTAATCGATCTCCTGCCATTCCTTCTGATAGGGGTACACAGAGTAGTCCATCAGCCGGTCAGGATTTCCCACAGGCAAGGTCACTGAGCAGTACAGCGGGAACAACGCCACCTTATCCTGCCTGAAAGAACGGGCATAATAGGGAATGGTAATACACAGAGACTTCCCCATCCATTGGAGACAGGGCCACCCGGATACCAGCTCCTGCGGTATAACCTTACTTCGGAAATCACTGTGGTTAAAATCAGATATCAGCTGCAAAGTCGAAAAACTATCCCTCTTCATATCATCAAACACTCCTTCTGTGTATCTGTACCAATGCAGTCCCTGCACGGTCAGTCACCAACCGCTCCTCAGCCTGTCCTCACCGCCTGCCGGCAGCCGTTCCGCGACTTGTCTGCACTGTGCTGCCTGTCTGCACTGTGCTGCAGATCAGGCATATGCTTCCACCATAAAGCACCCGCTGTCTTCCCATGCCCCCATAAATACATCCATGGGAATCATGGCTCCTCCACCATTGGCAGCTCCAGGGTCATTGAGGATCACCATGGAATGGCCGGCATTACTGTGATCGATCCCTATCACCTGTACCGCATGATTCGCATCCATCCCGGGGCCAAACAGGTCA
>JAIEKC010000445.1:0-2073 GCA_029064505.1 Acetatifactor sp. | reverse complement strand
GGATCGGATTGGTCGTTGCCTTATTGGCAGGAGACAAGGAAGGCGCTAAGTTTCACCTGAATCAGAGTCTGGTTCTGTGGGTTGCTGAACTTGTGTTGGTGGTCATTGCCAGAGTCGCAGGTTTCATTCCTGTAGTAGGGCTTATTGTGAGCCTTATTGTCGGAGTCCTGCAGATCGTTCTGTTTGTATTCTGGATCATGGGCCTGATTCATGCTATCAAGGAAGAAGAGACACCCCTTCCCATAATCGGCGGTATTCAGATTTTGAAGTAATTAAGTACTGTATAAATGGCCTTATTCTTATAGGTATAATCGGAATGAAAGATGTCTGTTATACACATCAGTGAATAATGTAAGATTAAGGTTTTGTTGAACGTACAAAAAGCGGTTCGGAGTATCCGAACCGCTTTTCGATATTCGGGGCTCTGCCCGTAACTCTGCCGCGGATCATTCCATCTGTAAATCCACGTCTGCAGGAGTTTCACCGTGCAGAAAAGTGATAATGATCTGGACGCGTTTATAGGCCCGTGAATAATTTTCACTGGCGTATGCGGCAGTGTATTCATTATAGGAATCGTCACTGTATGCGTCATGATAGTTGGATACGGCGGTTGACATATAATCACCGGCCTGATCGGCAATTTCTTCCAAATAATCAAATTCTTCCGGAAAATCAAGTTCCGCAAATTCCTGAAACGCTTCGTCCAGATCGTCCAGACAGGAGAGAAGTTCCAAAACAGCACTTTCAGAAGAGGCATCAATACTGTTGATGGCAGTATCAATCTGGGAAATTTCAGTGCAGAAGCTTTCTATACTGTTCCGGAATTGTGTTAATTCAGGGTCTTCTCCGCATGCTGTCAGAAAGACAGGTACAAGCAAGCCTGCAATAAGCAATCGGATATTGTTCTTCAATATTTTATCCTCCGTTTTAACATCTGAACAATTACAATTTATCATATTATTCATATTTTCGCAACTATTTAGACGCAAATAGTTAAATCCGACCCTTTACGACTCAAGAAAAGGTGTGGTATTATGAAAAGAAGTTCTGAGAATTTTCCTGTTGTCTGTGCCGGTCAAAAGGATGGCATATGCCTTTTGCCGGCTGACGGGAAGTGTGAGAATATTATAATGAAAATGGAATTGGTATAAAAAGTGACAAGAGAAGAATTCAAACAATTATCCGAACAATTGATCTATCTGGACGGGGCTACCGGATCCAATCTGGTGAAGGCGGGAATGCCTTCCGGTGTGTGTCCGGAGAAGTGGATCTTAGAGCATCCGCAGGTGATGCTGGATCTGCAGGAAAGGTATGTGGCTGCGGGAACCAATATCCTCTATGCCCCTACCTTTACGGCAAACCGTATCAAGCTGGCGGAATATGGTCTGGAGAAAAATATAAAGTCCCTGATCCGTGAACTGACGGCAATCTCCAGACAGGCTGCCAAAGCGGCAAGACCGGGGCAGAAGGTGTATGTGGCAGGTGATCTGACCATGACGGGTGAGCAGCTGAAACCCATGGGGGATATGGAACTGGAGACGCTGATCGATGTCTATAAGGAACAGATACTTGTTCTGGAGGAAGCGGGCGTGGATCTGCTGGTTGTGGAGACCATGATGAGTCTGGCGGAGGCCAGGGCCGCATTGATCGCCGCAAAAGAGGTCTGTGAGCTTCCTGTGATGGTATCCATGACCTTTGAAGCGGACGGAAGGACGCTGTATGGTACGGACGCAAAGACCGCAGCTGTCGTGCTGGAGAGTCTGGGAGCCTGTGCCGTAGGTGTGAACTGTTCCACAGGTCCGGCTCACATGAAAGGGATCATAGAGGATATGGTGAGCCATACCATGGAGATCCCTGTCATCGCGAAACCCAATGCAGGTCTTCCCTATCTGGATGAGCAGGGACATACCTGCTATAACATGGATGCGGAAGAGTTTGTGGAGGAGATGAAGCTTTTGGTGGAGGCGGGCGCGACTGTCCTGGGAGGCTGTTGTGGAACCACACCGGAATTTATCAGGGGACTTCATGATGCTTTCGGAAAGGAAATAAAAGCGGCTCCGACCGGACGTCGGG
>JAIEKC010000444.1:0-1968 GCA_029064505.1 Acetatifactor sp. | reverse complement strand
CCCGTGAACCGTGACAAACGCAAGAATTTTTTCTTTATCCATCTGGACCGTTTTGCTTGGGCTTAAATCATCAGCTACAATAATGGAAGGCTCCATACAGGCAAAATCCGTATCCTCCTGCCCAGACAAGTTTCTAACCAGACGCCCGGAAATATCTTTTACATCCGCCGCCCGTCCCCGCATATATTCATCATCCATATCCGCAAACATTTTGGCAAAATTATCCCCCGTTACAGATACCGCATATTCCCCGTTTACGCTTTCTGTACGGACAATATTATAAATAGCGTCCAGATAGTCCTCGTCCTCCAGCATCATCTGCTGCACCTCAACAATGGCCGCGCTGGACTCCCCTCCTTCTCTCTGTGCCTTTTCATACAATTCTTTCAATTGCTCCGCCGTCTTCTGCATTGCCGCCTGCACTCTGGCAATCTCATTTTCAACATCCTCTACCCTGTGCCTGTGAATCTGATCCTGCCTGTCTTTCAAAACCACCACATTTCCCATGACACTTCCGCTATATACAGGTTTCCCCGCAAACTTCATCATAACTGTTCCTTCTCCTTTCGCCATGATTTTTTCTTCCCTATGCGCTTCCTCATGTTTGTATGTAAGCAAAATGCCGCCCATACGAAAAGGGAGAAAGATAGCCAGACCTGTTACCGTCCGGCTATCCGATTGCGCCTCTTATAAATTGCCTTCAAGGAAGGCTTTCATTCCTTCACAGGCGGCGTCTTCGTCCACCCCTTCAGCCGTTACTATCACGGTCTGACCACATTTCACACCAAGTCCCATAAGAGCCATAAGCTTCGTCGCTTCCGCCGATTTTTCATTCGCACGGATCAGGATTTTGCTCTCATATTTCTTCGCTTCCTTTACCAGCATCCCAGCCGGTCTCGCATGGATTCCCACGCTGTCCTTGATCACATACTCAAATTCTTTCATCTCTGCACCTCCTGTTCTATTTTTAGACATGCGCCGTTTGTCCCAATCACTTTCTTATACCACCCGAAGGATTTTTTCTTATACCGGGCAAGGTCTCCCGTACCGTCATCCTTACGGTCCACATAGATAAAACCGTACCGCTTTTTCAGTTCCGCCGTGGACGCGCTTACCAGATCAATACAGCCCCATGCGGTATAACCCATCACCTCCACGCCGTCCTCAATCGCCTCGCGCACCTGTACCAGATGGTCATTCATATATTGAATCCGATAATCGTCCATCACTGTCAGCTTCCCATCCTCGCCTGTTACAGGCTCATCTACCGCGCCCAGCCCGTTTTCCACGATAAACAGCGGTTTCTGGTACCGGTCATAAAAGCGGTTCAATGTGTAACGCAACCCCTTGGGGTCAATCTGCCAGCCCCATTCCGAAGCCTTCAAATGAGGATTCGGAACGCCTCCGAGTATATTCCCCGGTCCTCTCTCCACGGATTTATCCGCCGTCTCACATACGCTCATATAGTAGCTGAAAGAAACGAAGTCCACCGTATTTTTCAGGATTTCTTCATCCTCTTCTTCCATCTGTATCTCAATGCCGTTCTCCCGGAAATACCGTTTCATGTATCCGGGATATGCCCCGCGCACATGGACGTCCCCGAAGAAGTCATTCTGGTGGTCTGCCTCCATCACCGCCATCACATCGTCCGGCGCCGGCGTCAGCGGATAGACCGGCATGCTCAAAATCATGCAGCCCACCTTCGCATCGGTAATCATCTCGTGCGCGATTTTCGTCGCCAGGGCGCTCGCCACCAGCTCATGGTGAACCGCCTGGTACAGATTCTGCCTGCTTAACTCTTCCACCGGTGTGCAGATTCCGCCGCTCATAAACGGAGAATGCAGCACGGAATTAATCTCGTTAAAGGTCAGCCACAGCTTTACCTTTTTTCCGTATCTGGCAAAAATTGTGCGGACATACCGCTCATAAAAACCGATCAGAGCCCGGTTCGCCCAACCGTTGTATCTG
>JAIEKC010000443.1:0-4954 GCA_029064505.1 Acetatifactor sp. | reverse complement strand
ATGTGAATTTTAGCATATTCCAAATTTACCCACAAGTAATAAGCCAAAATGTTAAGATAAAATAAGAAATTCGGATCCAACATGCGTTTTGCCGCCTGTAATTAAAGCGGAAACATTTGTTTTTTATCTCAGATCAGCAGAAAATGCAAAGAAATCATGTTTATTTTGCTGTATGATGATCAGAGGGAGCGATGGAGCGGCACCGGTGTATGTCGGTGTGGCTTTCCGGCAAATGCTCCCGCCCCCCGGGAAAGGAGAAGTTATGGACTGGCTGAATGGAATGAACCGCGTTATGGGGTATATCGAAGATCATCTGACCGAGCGGCTGAACCAGGAATCACTGGCTCGTATGGTAGGATGCTCCGTCTATGAATTTTCAAGAATATTTTCTTTTCTGACGGGAATGTCCGTCTCGGAATACATCCGACGCAGACGCCTGTCGCAGGCTGTGTTTGATATTCAGGGAGGTCAGGGAAAGATCGTGGATATCGCTTTGAAATACGGATACGAATCGCCGGCGTCCTTTACCAGAGCTTTTAAAGAACTGCACGGTACAACGCCGTTATCCGCCCGCGGAACGGGAATCTCTCTGAAGACATACCCGCCAATGTCCTTTTCCCTCACAATGAAAGGAGCCGAAAGTCTGAATTTCCGGATTGAAAAAAGAGAGTCTTTTCAGATCGCGGGTCTGGCAGGTTATGATGAAGAGTGCGGGACAGGGGACAGCCTGACACCTCTATGGCGCACTTTTTTGGAGAAATACGATTCTGCTTTCTGGAACGGCGGAGGCGCGGACAGTTATTATACCGCACCCTTCTGGCAGGTGGGTGCCTATTGGTTCGAGTCGCTTAACGGAAGGACCAGAACCCTGATCGGGGCGGAATATAAGGGAAGGAAACCGCACGGGACGACGGTGGAGACCATTCCCGCAGCTGTATGGGCCGTTTTCTCCATTACATCTCCCACGGGTATCGAATACGTGCCTGCCGCCTATACCAAGATCATGACAGAATGGTTTCCCGCAAGTCAGTATAAGCGGGACGAGGGGATACCAAATCTTGAAGTGTTCCCGAAAGGCAATTCCCGGGCGGAAGGCTACACATGGGAAATCTGGATGCCGGTAAGACCATGTTGAACAGGAAAGAGAGGCAGAGCCGGAAAAGAAACCGTCGGATATTGGCATGAAACACATACAGGAGGTACACAAATGAACGGGAAAATCTATCAGCCCTATCTGGAAACCAGTGTTTATACGTATTCGGGAGCGTACAGGGAATACCTGGCGTCTCTGCCGGGAGATATTCCATCCCTGGGCAGGCTGGTCTGCGATCAGCTTACTCATCCGACTTTGTTTTACACACCGCCCTCCCCCTATCTGGAGGACACCTATTTTGGAAAATTCTCGTCCTACCCCAGGGAGCGCTTTCTGGATGAGGACGAGCTGTTTGTCACCGCCGCGGCCATGATGGCAGAAATTTTCCGTCTGGACGGAAGGGGGGTTGTCACGGGCAAGGATGTGACGAAAAGGATCACTGTATCCTGCCGCCATGCTTCCGTGTTATTCAGCGCGGTTCTGAAAGCCAGGGGAATTCCCTGCCGTTCAAGGGCAGGCTTTGTGGACTTCGGGAACGACGGCGCCGGTTACACGGAGCATTGGGTGAACGAGTACTGGAGCTTTGCGGAAAACAGATGGATTCTGGCGGATGTGGACGGATACTACGAATATGAACGACGATTCGGTTACAGTCAGTTTGACCTGCCGCGGCACAAATTCCTCACCGCCTCGGAAGTCTGGCTCGGTCTCAGAGACAAAACGCTGAATAAGAAAATAGAGTTGTATGCTGTCGGACAGGATGTTTTGGAAGGAGTCTGCGGGTATCTGTTCATGGATTTTCACTCGCTGATGAACAATGAAATATTCTATTCCCATCAGCCGAAATACCTCTGCCGCAGATTTCACCTGCTTAGCCGGGAGGAGCTGACGGAGCTGGATGAGCTTGCGCTCCTGATAAAGCGGGATCCGGACGCTGTCATTCATAAAAAGCAGGAGCTCATGCGCCTTCATGAGAAGTTCTTTCTCCTGACAAACAGCAATATGAATGAGCTCTGTGATTTTTATGAAGCACAGGATTCCGGCGCCGGTCGCCGGTTATGAGTCGTCCATTCCCTGCCCGAGCCGGAAGGAGCGGCTGCGTTCCAGCCGCTCCTTCCACACGGCTTCGCCGCCTTCTTCCGTGGGCAGATAATAGCGCCGGTCCTTTAAGCTTTCGGGAAGACAGGTCATGTGGGCGATCTTTTCCTCTGTATCATGGGCATAGACATAGCCCTCGCCATAGTGGAGATCATCCATGAGCTGAGTGGGGGCGTTGCGGATCACAAGGGGCACCGGCTCCGAGAGCTGTGTCAGGGCGTCCTCTTTGGCGGCCTCGTAAGCCCTGTACAGCGCATTGGAGCGGGGCGCAAGGGACAGGTAGACCACCGCCTGGGTCAGGTTCAGGTTACATTCAGGCAAACCGTTAAAGTGACATGCCTGATAGGCGGCCACGGCGAGCTGCAATGCCTGATTGTCCGCCAGGCCGATGTCCTCGCTGGCGAAGCGGATCAGCCTCCGGGCGATGAACAGGGGATCTTCCCCGGCCTCCAGCATCCGCGCCAGCCAGTAGACCGCGGCATCGGGGTCGGAATTACGCATGGACTTGTGAAGGGCGGAGATCAGGTTATAGTGCTCTTCCCCCTTTTTATCATATAATAAGGTCTTTTTACCCAGGCATTGCTCCAGGGTCTCCCTTGTCACAGTGACAGATCCGTCAGAGGAAATCTCACCGTTCAGCACAGCCATTTCCAGAGTGTTCAGAGCCGTGCGGGCATCCCCGTTTGCGAAAGCGGCGATGGCGCCTGGAAGCTCCCTGTCCATATGGATATCCATGGAGCCGAAACCGCGGGGATCCGCCATGGTGCGGGAGAGCAGTTCTGTCAGATCATCTTCCGTCAGTTCCTTCAATACAAATACCTTGCATCGCGACAGCAGAGCCGCGTTGATCTCGAAGGAGGGATTCTCCGTGGTGGCGCCGATGAGCGTAATGCTGCCTTTCTCCACATAGGGCAGAAAAGCATCCTGCTGAGCCTTGTTAAAGCGATGGATCTCATCTACGAAGCAGAGGGTGCGGATGCCGTAAGTGCGGTTTTCCTCCGCCTGCTTCATGATTTCTTTTATCTCTTTGATGCCGCTCGTGACGGCGCTGAAATTCAGAAAGCAGGATTTCGTGCGGCCGGCAATGATCCGTGCCAGAGTCGTCTTGCCCACTCCGGGCGGTCCCCAGAAGATCATGGAGGGGATCTGATCCTGCTCCAGCATCCTGCGCAGCAGTTTCCCCTCTCCCAGAAGATGTCTCTGCCCGATATAGTCCTCCAGCTTCTGAGGCCGCATCCGGTCCGCCAGAGGCGCGGAAGCGGAGGAAAGGGAATTTTCAGTTTGGGTGTCAAAAAGTGATAGCTGGTCCACGGTATTCTCCTTAAAATACGGATTATCCGGTTATGCGGTAGCTAAGGAGCTGCCGCGCAGGTGGGACAATTTGCGCCCGCCGGGAGGCGGTCATGTCAATTGCATCGGTACCCGCCCCGCAGAGGGGGACGCCATAGTACCGGTGATTCCCCTGCATGTGAATTTTAGCATATTCCATTTTGACCCACAAGTAACAGGCCGAAAACTTATAAGAAAAAATATCCCCCGGTCTGCACGTCCCACTTCGCGGCCTGCTGCGCCCCAATTTGGTCACCGTAGCCCCACTACGCCTCCCAAATTGGGTCTTGCATCCCACAAAGTGTGACGCACACCCCGGAGAAAGCATTTTTCAAACACGCTCCAGATCTGACGTATGCCGAAAAATGAGGTACGGCAGACAGGATAAAACGATAACGGCAGGATGCCGGAAATCGGAAATACATGGCGCTTATGCGCCTGATCCCGGCTTGTAAAATCAGGAGGTTTATGGTAGTATGGAACTACGAAAACGAAAGGCAGGCGGGGATATTGACGGTAACAAAGCAGCATCCGGAAGATCAGCAGCGCCTGCAGGACTTACTCCGGACCGGACACGGTACCTGATCGAAAAAGTGAGATCGTAACAATTCAAACTGATACGTGGGATTTGCCTGAAAACAGAATAGTTACATAAAAATCATTGCAAATATTCTATGACTATGATACACTAATCACGGTGAGTATGATAAAAAAATAACAATCATGAAGAACCCATAAAAGGAGAAGGACAAGGAGGATTTACAATGTCAAGAAAAGTAGTTTTAGCCGGAGCATGCCGTACCGCCATCGGTACCATGGGAGGCACACTGAGCACCACCCCTGCCGCTGAGCTGGGAGCGATCGTTATCAAGGAAGCTTTGAACAGGGCAGGCGTGAAGCCTGAGGATGTAGACCAGGTTTACATGGGCTGTGTCATTCAGGCAGGTCAGGGGCAGAATGTGGCCCGTCAGGCATCCATCAAGGCAGGACTTCCCATTGAAGTGCCCGCTGTTACCATGAATGTTGTCTGCGGTTCCGGTCTGAACTGTGTCAATCAGGCGGCGCAGATGATCATGGCAGGCGATGCGGATATCGTTGTGGCAGGCGGTATGGAGAATATGTCCATGGCTCCCTATGCGATCCCCCAGGCACGTTACGGTTACAGAATGAACAACGGCACACTGGTGGATACCATGATCAAGGATGCTCTCTGGGATGCATTCAATGATTACCATATGATCACCACCGCAGACAATATCTGCCGCGAGTGGGGGCTTACCCGCGAGGAACTGGATGAGTTCGCATTGAAGAGCCAGCAGAAGGCTGAGGCGGCTCAGAAGTCCGGTGCTTTTGACGCCGAGATCGTGCCCGTTATGGTAAAGAAAAAGAAAGAGACAATAGAGTTCAAGGTAGACGAGGGCCCCCGTGCAGGTT
>JAIEKC010000442.1:0-7952 GCA_029064505.1 Acetatifactor sp. | reverse complement strand
TTATCCCCCACAATGGCTTCTCTAATGTCCGTCACTTCCTCAGGGCGCTCATCGATCAGCAGGATCAGCATATGCATATGGGGATTGGAGCGGAGAATGGACTTCGCCACCTCTTTCAGCAGAGTGGTCTTACCTGCCTTGGGCGGGGACACGATCATACCACGCTGGCCCTTTCCCACAGGGCTGACTAAATCCATGGCTCTCATGGCCACACTGCAGCCGGGGGTTTCCAGTCTGATCCGCTCATTCGGGAAAATGGGCGTCATATCCTCAAAGCTCATTCTCTTTGCGGATTCTTCGATTGTGTAACCATTGATGGTGCGGATAAACAACAGGGCGCTGAACTTTTCCTGCTGCGTCTTGATTCTCTTGTTTCCTCTTAAAATATCACCTGTCTTCAAACCGAAACGGCGGATCTGGCTGGGCGCCACATAGACATCGTGTTCTCCGGGCAGATAATTTTCGCAGCGGATAAAGCCGTACCCATCCGGCATGACCTCCAGAATACCGCTTGCCTCTTCGCCGCTGTCCAGCTCCCTGGGATAATTCTTCTCATCGTAAACTTCCGTCACACGGTTAGGACGGGAAGGCTGTGCCGCCGCATCCGGTTTGGAAGCGCTGTCACTGCGCTGGGTACTGCTCGCCTCCGCGCGGTAGCTGCTCTCGTTGCGCACACCCGGCGCCGCAGCGGTCTCCGGCTTTTTAGGCGCCATGCGGCGTGCAGGTTCGCTCTTTGTCTCGTTTTTAGGTTCGCTTTTCGTCTCGTGCTTGGTGTCGTCCAACTGCTTCAGTCTCTCGTCCTCCGCCAGCATAGCCTCCACCAGCTCGGCCTTTTTCATAGCTGAAATTCCTTTCAATCCACGTACTTTTGCAAGTTCCTTCAACTGTACAAGCGCCAATGATTCGTATTTTTCTCTCATAGATTCCCTCCGATTTTATAGCCGTAAAAACCATCCATAATGTATACTGTGTCAAATTCTTATGGTGGGGTACTGGCAAGATGTGTCATGGACGTGATTCCTTGACTTCATGATTGACGTATCATGCTCTCAGGAACATTATAATACAAAGCCATAAAAATAGGAAGCATTATTTTTCTTTTTCTGAAACAATTTGATTCCATGGCATCCAAAGAATTCCGCCTGTGCATCCGCCTTTTGCTCATTTGGAAGCGGAAAAAATTTCAAACACTTCTTGCGAAGCGATTCAAACTATTATATGATGATACCATGGCCGGAAGGATATCTCCATGTTCGGAGGACTCCGCCACGGCCGGAAAACATCATATGTAACGACCTGTTCGGGCACCGCATGCTCCTTTCATCTCAAGCATGCAATGCGGTACCGGACTTTCGGGTAATATCATAAAAGGAAGAGGTATTGTTATGACAACAAGTGAAAAAGCCCTTGCAATGCACGAACAATGGAACGGAAAACTGGAAACCGTATCCAAAACCCCCGTCAGGACCCGCGAGGATCTGGCCATCGCATACACTCCCGGTGTGGCGGAGCCCTGTAAAGTCATCGCCGAAGATAAGGAAGCCGCTTACAGATACACCATGAAGGCAAATACGGTTGCTGTGGTGTCTGACGGAAGCGCCGTGTTGGGACTGGGCAATATCGGCCCTCACGCCGCCATGCCCGTCATGGAAGGCAAGGCCGTACTGTTCAAGGAATTCGGCGGGGTAAACGCCGTCCCCATCTGCCTGGACACCCAGGATACCGAAGAGATCATAAAGGCTGTTACATGGCTGGCTCCCGCTTTCGGCGGCATCAATCTGGAGGACATCTCCGCTCCCCGCTGCTTTGAGATCGAGGAACGGCTGAAAGCCACGCTGGACATTCCCGTGTTCCACGACGATCAGCACGGTACCGCCATCGTGGTTCTGGCCGGGATCATCAATGCACTGAAAGTAGTAGATAAGAGAAAGGAAGACTGCAAAGTGGTGGTAAACGGTGCCGGCAGCGCCGGTGTGGCCATCGCCGGACTGCTTCTGACCTACGGCTTCCCCAATATTGTCATGTGCGACAAGATGGGGATCGTGTCCAGGTCCACGGAAGGACTGAACTGGATGCAGCAGAAAATGACGGAAGTGACAAATCTGAACAACGAAACCGGAACTCTTGCAGATGCCCTGAGAGGCGCCGATATCTTTGTAGGTGTTTCCGCTCCCAACATTGTGACTCCCGAGATGGTAGCCTCCATGAACCATGACGCGATCCTCTTTGCCATGGCAAACCCCGTACCCGAGATCATGCCCGACGTTGCAAAAGCTGCCGGCGCACGTGTGGTGGGAACAGGCCGCAGTGATTTTCCCAATCAGGTCAACAACGTGGTCGCCTTCCCCGGCATTTTCAAAGGCGCTCTGGAAGGACGCGCCACTCAGATCACGGAGGAAATGAAACTGGCGGCGGCGGAAGCCATCGCCGGCCTTGTCCCTGCCGATGAATTAAATGAAGACAATATTATGCCCGAAGCGTTTGACCCCAAGGTTGCCGAACTGGTGGCCGAAGCTGTAAGATCCCATATCCGGTAACGCTCATCGTGAAGCAGGAATACAATATGGACTGGCATGGTAAACCATACTACTCTCTGGATGCATGGTGCAAAAATACCCTGCACCACAAATGTTATAAAATAGCCCTGAATGCCCATATGACCTGTCCCAACCGGGACGGTTCCGGGGGCACTCGGGGCTGTATCTTCTGTAGTGCCGGCGGCAGCGGTGAATTCGCAGTATCCACTGCGGGCAGATCCGTGGCGGAACAGCTCTCGGAAGGGGAAGCCCTTCTCTCCCGGAAGGTGACGCTCCCACGGGATCTTCCCTGCGTCATTGCATATTTTCAGGCATACACGAACACTTACGCCCCTGTAAAATATCTGGAGCAGGTTTTCTCCCAGGCACTGTCTTCCCCCAGGGTATGCGGTATCTCCATCGCCACCAGACCGGACTGCCTGCCGGAGGAAGTGCTTGCCCTCCTGTCCTCCCTGAAAGACCGTTTCCCGGGAAAATTCATCTGGGTGGAGCTGGGTCTTCAGACCATTCACGAGGACACTGCCCTCTTTATCCGACGGGGATATGATCTGAACTGTTTTGAGAAGGCCTTCCTCCGACTTCGGACTTTGGATATCCCTGCCGTCATCCATATCATTTTGGGACTGCCGGGGGAATCCCGCACACAGATACTGGAAACGATCGCATATCTGGATTACCTGTGCCCCTTCGGCATCAAACTGCAGTTGCTGCATATTCTGCAGGACACCGATCTGGCTGACCATTATGCCCGAAAGGAATTTGAAGCTTTGGAAATGAACGAATATCTGGAGCTTACAGCGGACTGTCTGGAACGGCTCTCCCCCGAAATCGTGATCCACCGGGTCACCGGCGACGGCCCCAAAAGCTTATTGATCGCTCCTCTGTGGAGTGCGGACAAACGCGCCGTGCTGAACGGATTACACAAAAAGCTCAAAGAACGCGGCTCCGTGCAGGGCTGTCGCAGAATACCCAACGGCAAAGCAGCAAAATAGCATCGGAAAACGAACTTATTTCACGGAGGGAGCCTTCTGTACCGTTACGCCCGGAAAAGGCGTTCTACACGAAAACACGCAGCAGTTCAGACAGGTCACTGACCTGTTACGATAACACAAAAAAGGACCTTACACTGCATTTTACAGAATGTAATCACTGCAGGCAGCAATTGAACAGAAATAGGAGTGATAAAATGTTACAGGATCCCCTGACTATCAATAAACTGATCGTGCTCTATATGCTGAACCGCGTCAACTTTTCCATGACCACCGCGCAGGTAAGCGATTTTATCCTGGAAAAGGATTATATGAACTTTCTGACGCTCCAGCAGGTCATCAGTGAACTGACCGAGGCCAAGATGATCTCTCCGAAGACCATACGGAACCGCACCCAGCTCTCCATCACCGAGGAGGGGCGGAGCACCCTGAACTTTTTCGAGAACCGTGTCGGCGAAGCGATCAAAGAGGATATCAACAACTACTTTAAAGAAAAAGAGTATGCCCTTCGCAATGAACTTTCCATTCTGGGAGATTATTATAAATCCACTTCCGGAGAATACGAGGCGCACCTTGTGGCAAAGGACAGGGACATACGCCTTGTGGACATCACCATATCCGTGCCCTCGGAGGAAACGGCTTCCGCCATCTGTGACAACTGGCAGAAAAAGAACCAGGAAATCTATCAGTTCCTGGTGCAGCAATTATTCTGACCATACCTTGACCGCCCAAAACCGACAGCCGGGAATCGTGACCACACGGTTCCCGGCTGTTGATCCCTGCCAAAGTTTTCTGTCTCATGTGCTGTTACTCCTGCGCGGTCAACACATGCTGTTCACTCTGACGCTTCCTCCCTGATCCTCTTCATATGTTCCCGTATCTTCGCCTCATATCCGTTCCCGGACGGCCTGTAGAATTCCTGTCCGTTCAACTCATAGGGCAGATACTGCTGCCTCACATAATGATTGGGATAATCATGGGCATATTTATATCCGATGCCATGCCCCAGTTTTGCCGCCCCCTTATAATGGGCGTCCTGCAGATGTGTGGGAATGGGCAGGTTTCCCGTCTGCTCCACAGTCCGCATGGCCTTTCCGATGGCCTCACAGGCCGCATTGCTCTTGGGCGCACATGCCACATAGCTTGCCGCCTGGGACAGGATGATCTTTGCCTCCGGCATGCCGATCCGCTCCACCGCCATGGAAGCATTGGTGGCAACCACCAGGGCATTGGGATCCGCGTTTCCCACATCCTCCGCCGCACAGATCATGATCCTGCGGGCGATAAATGTCACGCTCTCCCCTGCATACAGCATTCTTGCCAGATAATAAACCGCCGCGTCCGGGTCCGATCCCCGCATACTCTTGATAAAAGCAGAGACCGTATCATAATGGTTATCCCCCGTCTTGTCATAGCGGACCGCCCGCTTCTGGATACACTCCTGAGCCACATCCAGCGTGATATGAATCCTGCCGTCCTCACTGCGGTTAGTGGTCATGATCCCCAGTTCCACCGCATTCAGGGCATGTCTGGCGTCTCCCCCGGACAGATCCGCCAGAAAGTCCAATGCATCCTCCGCTATCACCGCATTGTAAGCTCCCATGCCGCGCTCGGAATCATTTACCGCCGTCCGGATCAGCTCCTTCACCCCTTCCACGGGAATGGGTTTCAGCTCAAAGATCACAGAGCGGGAGATCAGCGCCCCGTTTACCTCAAAATAAGGATTCTCCGTGGTCGCACCGATGAGGATCAGCGTGCCGTCCTCCACGAAAGGAAGGAGATAATCCTGCTGGCTCTTGTTGAATCTGTGGATCTCGTCGATGAACAGTATGGTACGCTTTCCGTACATTCCCTGTATGTCCTTCGCCTTGGCCACCACTTCCTCCATATCCTTTTTTCCCGCCACCGTGGCATTGATCTGGGTAAACTCCGCGCTGGTGGTATTGGCGATCACCTTTGCCAGTGTGGTCTTGCCCGTGCCGGGCGGGCCGTAAAAAATAACCGAACTGATCTTGTCCGCCTTGATGGCGCGGTAAAGCAGCTTATCCTTTCCCAGAATATGCTCCTGTCCCACCACTTCCTCCAGCGTCCGCGGGCGCATCCTGGCTGCCAGCGGGGATTCCTTCTCCATATTTGTGCTTCGCATGTATTCAAACAAATCCATCTCTATATCCTCAACATCGTCTTTTGTGCCATCGCTGTCACACAACTCCATATTCTTTCGCAGGCCTCTCCACACAATTCCTGCCGGCAGCCGCCGGTTATATTTCTGAAAACCTTCAAATCTTTCAAACCGCTCCTGCCGTGTTTCCTGTCCATATTTACACTTTCATATCCTGCCGGCAGCCAGGCATGTTGTCTTATTTCTTCAGAGTAACCTTATTTTCCCGCACCGTTACCGACTTTAGACTGCGCAGAAAGCTGGAGATACGGCTGTATCCGAATTCTTTCAGATCCAGCTGACGATACTTTTTATGCAGTTCGTCGTTCAGAGTGGAAAGATTGTCTATGACGCCTCCGTTCTTTTCGATCATCCTGCAGATCTCTCTTTCCAGCTCTTCCTTCGTCAGAGAAGACTGCCTTTTGGCATAAAGCTGATTATCTATCTTCACCACCTGGATATCGGCGATCTTTTCACCGATAAAGGTGCTCAGTTTGAAATAGCCGTAGTTACGCACGTCAAAATCCGAAAATTTCTCGTTTAATCGGTTCCCGATCTGGGCCAGATCCACGATTCCCTCGTCATCCTGATTGATCAGCGTCAGGATCACCTGTCTCACCTCCGCGATGGAAGTCACATTCTGGTCATCCGCGGTGTTCTCCGTCTCTCCCGTATTCTTATTCTGTTCCGCCACCAGATTCAGGTGGATGAACTTGTTACAGGCTCTGGTCAGCGCCTGGGGCGTCTTGGACTCTCCCATACCCAGCACGAACATATTCTCCTCCCTGAGGCGCATGGCAAGTCTGGTGAAGTCGCTGTCGCTGGTCACAAGGCAGAAGCCCTGAACCTTATTTTTATACAGAATATCCATGGCATCGATGACCATGGCCATATCCGTCGCGTTTTTTCCCGTAGTGTAGGAAAACTGCTGCACCGGCATTATGGAATGCTCCAGCAGGATCCCCTCTGTCCACCCGTTTCCCCTGGACCAGTTTCCATAGATCCTGCGGTAGGTGGACAGCCCGTAATTTTCCAGTTCCTCAAAAATTGTTGCAGCATACTTGGAACTGACATTATCCGCATCGATCAGCACCGCCAGCTGCATTTTCTCCAAATTCAACTCTGTTGTTTCAGCCATTTTTACCCTCCTGTTCCATTGCACAACCTCTCGAGACCGCTTTGCCCTTTACGGCAATCTGTTCCCTTCCACATCCTCTTCAGTCTTCATCATCCCATCTGTCATACCGTCTTCCCATAAGCCGCAGAACAGCATGGTATATCGCCCGTATGACGGAGAATACCAGAAACATGAAGATGAAACCCACCACCCCGAACATGATATCCGCAAATTCCATAACACCCGTGTGCGTAACCCTCTGCCCGATCTCAATGGCAAAGGTGATCACAATGATCAGGGTAAACACATAAATCCAGCTGATCACCATGATATGATCCGTCCTCACAAGCCACTTTAATACAGGATGGACTACAAAGATCATAAGCATTCCCATGGCTCCGATGATCAGAAAATGCAGTTCCTTATCCGAAAAATTGTATTCATAGGAATCATTCATTTTCAGCAGATAACTATGTACTCTGGCAATCATTTCCACAATTGCATATAAAGCTCTCTCCATCTCGTACTCCTGTCACTCCATTGGTATATCATATACTCTCGAAATCTCCAGGCCGCTTATTAAGCGGCTTTCCGGAAATCATTCCGGGTGATCCCCCGCTTTTCCGGATACTTTTTAACCGCAATGCCGGATTCCGCTTCTTGAAATTCCGAGATGCCGTTATATCTGCAAGCCGGCTCCGCACATATATTTATCCTCAAATTCGCTGACCGGCATGGGCTTCGCAAAATAGTAACCCTGATACAGCCCGCAGCCAATGGCTTTCAGGCGTTCCACCTGCTCTTTCGTCTCCACGCCCTCGGTTATGACCTTCATGCCAAGATCCCTGGCCAGCTCTATGATCGTCTGGATGATCGCCCAGCTGCGTTCCGGCTGACTGCTGCCCCGCAGAAATCCCATATCCATCTTCAGTACATCCACATTGATATCCTTTAGCATATTCAGGGAGGAATAACCGTTTCCGAAGTCGTCGATCCCCACTTCAAATCCATAATCCCTCAATTTCTCCAATACTTCCAGCCGGCCCCGGACTTCCTTCATGAACATGGCCTCCGTGATCTCCAGCTTGAGATTATGAGGTTCTATCTTATATTTCTCCACCAGATCCACAAAGGTTCTGTAAATATCC
>JAIEKC010000441.1:0-13828 GCA_029064505.1 Acetatifactor sp. | reverse complement strand
CCCGCATAATCATTGATATTCACGGTAAAATCTCCGCCGCCGGCATACATCTGCCCAAGGCTGAACAGAATCTCATGAGAACATTTATAATAGTGCTCCGTGATATAGTCCTGCAGTTCCCTTACCTGATCCTGCACTTTCGCATCTCCCGGATCGGTGTCCTTTAACTTTCCAAATTCCTTAAATATCTGCATGAACCTCTCCTGGATGATCCGGTCTTCTTCTCTGCTCCTGTCCCGGGTTTTCTGCTCAAACTCTTTGTACTCGGCAGTGCTTCCCCACCTCTCTTTCGCCTGTTTCGCGTACTCATCCATCTTTTTCGTGTCAAATACGGTAAAATCCATTGTCTTCACTCCTGTCGCTCGTATTCCACGGGCAAAGTCGATCAAGTTCTCCAGATGCTCCTTTTTCATGGTAAGCAGAGTGATCTGCTGCTCCAGTGCCAGGTTCCTGTCAAAATCCGGCCGGGACAGGATGGCCCTGATCTCTTTGAGAGGAAATTCCAGTTCCCGAAACAGTAAGATCTGCTGCAGCGTTTCCAGCGCCGTATCGTCATACAGCCGGTATCCGGATTCCGTGTACTGTGTCGGCTTCAGCAGACCGATCTTGTCATAGTATTGCAGGGTGCGTATACTCACCCCGGCCAGTTTACTTACCTCGTTTACTGTTCTCACTTACGCTTCCTCCTTCCGTGGTAAGTATAGCATAAACTATTACGCTGCGTAGGAGTCAATACCTGTCTGCAATTTTACACGGATTTTTACATTGCTGCAGTTATTGCGATAGAAAACGCCGCTCATGACAGATTTCCCTGTAGCAATGTCAATATTTTCGGCATATATGACAAGCCGGGGGATTGCTTATATCCGTTCTCCGGCCTATAATAGTGCTACATATCAGTTCAGACAGGTCACTGAACTGTTACGATGATGCACACTGCGCTCGCAGGTCTTGCAAAATTGCCTGGAAATGTGTCCCACAGTGATTCTGAACTATGTGATTTGTCAATTGAAACAAAATGCACCTGGTTCCGGCCGGCCTGACGCCGGCCCAGGACGTCGGCAGATTGCCGCAAACGAGTATTGAAATTCAGCAGAAAGAGGAAAAGCCATGAACCCTGACACAAAATGGATCTGGAAAAACGGAGAACACAATGAAAACACATGGATGTGCTTCGTAAAAAAAGTCCGCGTGGAGAAAATTCCGCAGACAGCCGTAGCAAAAATTGCGGTTGACTCAAAATACTGGCTGTATATAAACGGAAGCCTTGCTGTCTTTGAAGGCGGTGTAAAACGCGGTCCCACAAGAAACAGCACCTATTACGACGAAATCGATATTGCCGGCCGGCTCAGAGCAGGAGAAAACACGATTGCCGTCCTCGTGTGGTATTTCGGGAAAAACGGCTTTTCCCATCTCTCAAGCGGAAGGGGCGGACTGCTGTTTGAAGCGGATCTGAACGATGAGATCATCTCCTCCGATCACTTCTGGCGGGTTATGAAGCATCCCGCATATGTGAAGCCTGACGACTCTGACAGCCCCGCCAATTTCAGGCTTTCGGAGTCAAATATCTATTTCGACGGGGCAAGGGATATAGGCCAATGGTATTCGGAAGATTATGACACCTCCCTGTGGGAACATGCCGATGTCATATGCAATGCAAACGAAGGGGCCTATGGCACATTGCAAAAGCGGATCATTCCCCAGTTCAGAGACTACGGAGTGAGAAATTATGAAAACTCGGCAGATTTCGAGAGCTATACCACCACGGAGGAAACCACTCTTAAATTGAAGCTCCCCTATAACGCGCAGATCACGCCCTGTCTGGAGATCAGTGCAGAAAGGGGAAAAAGAATATCCGTCAGATCCGACACCTATGACGACCTGCTTTATGACACCAAGAGCGTCATGTCAGTGTACTACACCAAGGACGGAAAACAACAGTATGAGTGCCTGGGGTGGCTCAACGGCGAATACATGTATTACACTCTTCCTGCCGGAATTACCATTCATAAGCTGCAATACCGCGAAACAGGGTACGATACCGAATTCGCCGGCAGCTTTGAGTGTGATGATGCTTTCTTAAATAAGCTGTGGGAAAAATCGCTCCGCACCTTATACATCACAATGCGCGATACTTTCATGGACTGCCCTGACAGGGAGCGCGTACAGTGGTGGGGAGATGTCAATGTGGAAATGCAGATGATGATGTACTGCCTTGACAGGAAAGCCCTGCTCCTCTACCAGAAGGGAGCGGACTCCATGGCCGGCTGGGCGGCAGATACAGGGTATATACTCACTGTGGTTCCCTCGGGAACAGAACAGTTTGAACTTCCGCTGCAGAATCTCTCGGGCATATGGGGCTTTTCGTACTATTACGATTACACGGGCGATATCAGCCTTATGGAAACGGTATACCCCATGTCCAGAAAGTACCTTTTGGATTATAAGATGAACTCCGACGGACTGGTGGAGCATCGGAGCGGAAGCTGGGACTGGCCGGACTGGGGTGAAAATGCGGACATTGCTCCCATGGAAAACGCATGGTACTGCATGGCGCTTGAAAGCTGTAAAAAGATGGCGGCGCTTCTCATACAAAACACGGATAAGGCCGTCCCGGCGGAGAACAGGGCAAAGGAAACCTGCTTTACTGAGGAGGCACTCACCAGCGATATTGCCCTGTACAATGAGCGTATCGAAAGCATCAGGAAGCATTATGACAGAATGTTCTTAAAAGACGGATACTACTATAATGAAACCGCCAACCGGAAACCCGACGACCGTGCCAATGCGCTGGCCGTACTCTCGGGTCTGGCAGGACAGGATCTGTACGACGGTATCTTAAACCTTTTGCAGTCAACCGAAAACGCAAGCCCCTACATGGAAAAGTATGTACTTGATGCCATATGTGAAATGGGGTATACGGACGAAGCGGTAAAGCGCATGAAAAAGCGCTATAGGGAAATGGTTGACTATGAGTATTCAACGCTGTGGGAATACTGGGACAAAGGCGGAACACTGAATCACGCATGGTCGGGCGGACCGCTGATCACAATGTCAAAATATATCGCAGGGATACGGCCCCTGGACACGGCATATCAGACTTTTGAGATAAAGCCCCGTATGGGCAGCCTGCACTTCATAAAGTGCAAGGTGCCCTCCATAAAAGGGGACATTGTTCTTGAGATCAGGAAAACCGCGGAACAGGTAAGTATGAGCGTGAAAATTCCTGAGAATACCACCGCAGAGGTCTATCTGCCGCTTGTAAACGATAAGCCGCCGAAAAGTGCTGATCATGAATTTACTCCGGCAGACGGTTACGCAAAATACATCCTTCCGGGAGGAGAATACCACCTGGAATGACCTCAGGGCAATCATGGCATGACGGCCGATATCATGACCGACTATACTCCCTACGTCCGGGCAGCTGACGGCTTGGCGCTCAGCTGCCCATACGCCGATACGATTTTTCCTTCTTTCTACGCTTTTATCGTCTTAGCCCCGAGCGCAAAACAGATCACATGGAACACCCATTTTCTTTTCCGTCGATCAAAGAGGGAGCAGCAATTTCTACAGCAGCGCCACTTCCATACCGATCACTCCCGAAAGCGCAGGCCGCTCCTCCCAGAGAACGGAATAGAGTCTGCTTCCATAGTGGATCGTCCGCATCCTGTCCAGTGCGGCGCATAGAGGATTGTTTTCAAACCCGCCCCATATCAGCAGGGAAAAACCCGCCTGTGCCGCAACGGTGCGGAGAAACCGCCTGCAGAGCTTTTCATCGTGATCTCTGATATAGAGATAAGAGATCACCCCGTGGTTTACAATGGTATCCGCTTTGGGAAATTCCGGATATCCGAACCACCTTGTGGGAAGCTTTGACAATGCCCTGTAGATTCCGCCGTAGGAATTCATTTTATACTGTTTACAGCCCTGTTGATTCCCGACAAAGCAGCAGGCAATGATCTCGCCCCTTTCCCTCGCGCAGTAAAAGGTCTGCTCGCCAAAACCCCCGTAATGGCAATCAACCGGTACAAGGCTCTGCGCCGCAAAATGAGTTTTCATCAATTTATCAAAGCCTTCCGGATGATCCTTTTCTATGTCCAGCAGCTGTCTGCCCCCATGGAAGCAGTAGGTGGTATAATGACCCAGATACCTGTATTCCGGCATGTTCCTGCGCTTCTTCTCGAACATGGCGATGGCCGGCAGATTGTCATCGAGGATCGTGGTATAGCAGCATCTGCAGTCCGAAATTTCCTCACGCAGAAAATCATATGCTTTTGTAAGGAAAGAAAGCGTTTTCCGGTAATCCGGATGGATCTTAAGCCCGGTGAGATATGCACATTTTTCCTCCTGCCCGTTCACATATTCACGCCGCACCACCGCGCCTCCCACCGCCGCGGTTTTCTTCCTCTCATTATCTGTGACGACAAGGATCCTGGACTCGTCCCCGTCCGCCAGAAAGGACTCGTAAGGTCTGGGATTCCGCAGATACTGTACGCTGATCCCGCCGCTGAAGGCACTGTTTTCAAATATTTCGCAAATGCCGGCATTTTCTGAGCTGTCGGCAAATTTCAATGTGTACCGGTCATTTTGGAAGTTCATCAAGATTCTCTCCTATGGGAACATTCATTTTCTGATCCACCTCTTCCCCCAGACGCAGATTCATGGCCCAGAACAGCCACCAGAGCAGCGGACTGGTGCGTCCCAGGGACGCCATCCCCCTGTTTATCACTGTTTTCGGCGCGGAAAATTCCTTTCGCGCATCCCTGCAGAGCATGCTGAGCTTCTCCGGGGATATATTCTTCGGGTAAAAGGCAAGTTCTCCGTAATGGTATCCCTTTTCAAGCCACCATTTGTCATAGATCAACCGTCCGTCCGCCTTTAATCGGTCGTACAGCGGCGTATTGGGAAAGGGCAGCAGATGGTTAAATGCAGCGGTATAGAAATTATGTTTTTTTGCAAACTCCAACGCCTGATCTATGGTTCTCTCATCGTCGTTATCATAGCCGAATACAAAAGTGGCATAGATGCCGATCCCCGCATCATGAATGCGTTTCACAAGCTCATCCCGCTCCCCCAGCGCATAGTTAAAGGACTTGTTCATCTGGTTCAGATTCTCTTTATTGAGACTCTCGAAACCGATCAAAATGATCTCGCACCCGCTTTTTTTCATGGCCTTAAGCAGCTGTTCATCCTTCGCCATGGAAAGGGTTCCCTGTCCCGCCCATTTCTTCTTCAGCGGTGTGATCTTGTCGAAAAGACTGATCGCATTGTTCCTGTCCGCCATCAGATTATCGTCCACCAGAAAAGTGTATTTATGCCTGGAACACTCTAGATCCTCCAGTATCAGGCTGTGCTTACGGCTGTAGTACCTGCCGCAGTAATATTTTGATATTGCGCAGAAATCACAGCTGTGGCAGCATCCCCGTCCGGTTTCCACAAGAGAGATCGGAAGATACTTCTTCCCTTTGAAAATGCTTTTATCCGGACGGATATCATATTCTCCTGTTCCGCCGCGATAGATCTTTTCAAGACGTTTATTTCGAAAATCCGAGAGCATGCGGTTCCAGACGGTTTCCGCGTTTCCCGCGATCACACTGTCACAATACAGCGCCGCCTCCTCCGGGCAGAGGGTGACATGATATCCGCCCATTACCACGGCAATGCCCCGCTCACGGAATTTCGCGGCAATCTGATAGCTTCGGCGCGCCGTGTAGGTCTCCACCGTAATACACACAAGGTCCGTTGGGGTATCGTAATCGATCAGCTCGATACGGTCATCATAAAACTCCGTTTCCACATCCGAAGGCGTCAATGCCTTCAGCACCGCAATGGTGAGCGGCTCCATTTTCCATGTACCGATATATTTTTGTCCCTGCTTTTTCCCGATCGCCGGGAGAATAAAAGTAATCTTCATCCGCTTTTACCTCTTCACAGTACCACAATAGTTACCATTCCCACGCCGCCGCGAGGCGTTTTCACCTGTTCTCTGCATGACAAATCCGAAACGGCAGCACATAGAATGCAAAGCATTCATTGGCATAAGCTGTTTGTCATGGAGTGAACAATACCGGAATATCCGAATTGTCGCACATCACTTCACGGGTAAATTTGTGCCATTTATCGGCATACCCCTTATAGCCTATATTCAAAGGCAGGGAAAGCCATGGACTGTGTTTAAACGGCGCCAGTCTTCTGGCTATGTTCCTGTTGGTATAGGTCATCCGCCATGCCCTGTCCGTTCCCTCTTCCAGTTGCTCCCGGGTCATCCTTTTGGGTTGGAACACGCAGTGCTGGACATCATACATGGCCCAGTTCCGCTCCGTGATACGCCCCTCCTTTTCCAGCTGAGCGTAAAACGGAGTCTGGGGAAAGGGTGTGAGGATGGAATATCTGGGCAGATCGATCTTCGCCTTAATGACCATTTCCACCGTGCGGTCAAACACACTCTCATCCTCCTCATCGCCGCCAAAGGCAAAGCAGCCCTGTACCAGAATGCCGTTGTCATGCAGCTTCTTCATCAGTGTGACATAGCTGTCTACCTGATTCACCCCTTTATGTATGTACTGCTGTGATTCCTGTGTTATGGATTCAAATCCGATCAAAAGCCCACGGCACCCGCTCTTCCGGAATAATGCGATCAATCCGTCATCCATTCCGACGGCGGATGTCACAAGCCCCAGCCACAGGATCTTCAGCGGGACCAAAGCGTTAAAAAGCTCCATAGCATATTGCAGATCCGTGATCAGATTCACATCCGGAAACACAACATGCTTTGTACCTAGCGCCTCAATCTCCGCAACCACCTCTTTTACCGGCCGCTTATAAACCGTCCTGCCGAACGCCGCGGGATAGGCGCAAAAGCTGCAGGTATGACAGCAGCCCCGGATGGCCTCCACCGTCCTGGTGGTAATGTAGCGCTTTTTATTTAACAGCTCTCTGCGCGGTATGGGCTTACCGACAATGGTAAAGTCCTCGTTCTGGCAGTAACGCGCTTTATGATCGCCCCTGATATAATCGTGGATAAACTGCGGAAATGTCTGCTCGGAAAAACCCGTAAAAACGACATCCGCATGCAGGGCAGCCTCATCCGGAAGCATGGAGGGATGCACCCCTCCCATAAAAACCGTTTTTCCCTTTTGGCGGAAATAGTCCGCGTAGGCATAACAGCGGGGAGCCGTTCCGGTGATACAGGTAATCCCGATCAGATCCGCATCCAGGTCAATCGGAATCTTTCCCGCGGTCTCGTCATAAATGGAGACCTCCGCTTCCACATCCTCCGGAACCAGCGCCGCCAGGGTAGTGAGCGTAAGCGGAGCATAGTGAAGGGATTTTCCGAAACTCCCGGAATAGCGGTGCATGGCTCCCGCAGGGGCAAGCAAAGCAATTTTTATCATGTCGTCTTTCTCCTCTTCTTTAGGAAATGTCGCGAAAGGATCTGCAGGCAGTTCGCAGAATTTTTCAAACACGCTCTAATCAAAAATCCTGCCCATAGCGGGCTATATAACTGATTTTGATCGGCGCTGCCGGTGAAAAAGGCACAGCGCAGATTATTTCCACCTGTGCGGTTGCGATCCACTCCCAAATAAGCAAAATGCGGATGCGTAAGAAAACGCAGGAGTACGTAAGCGCGGTTTTTACGAATGCGGGAGTCAGGTGGAATTATTTTGCGAAAATTCCTGCGTTTCACACTCATAAGGGTATGTCAAAATATTCTCTCCATCCGCTTCTGGAACTCAAATACGCGGACTTAATATCGCCTGCCCGCATCCCCTCCCCGACCAGCCTTTCCACATATTTCTCTTCGGGGGCTCCTGTCACGGTCATGACTTCGGCCTCTTCCAGCTGTCCCAGCTGGCGACAGTAATTATAATGATAGCTTTCCCGGAGTGCGTCATCCAGGTCTTTCGATGTGATATGATCCGCCGCAGTATAAAGACAATAATGCTTTCCCTCCGGCGCCAGCAGGCAGAAAAGACCCGCGATCCCCAGTTTTTCACATACACCTCTGACAAAATCCTCCGTCAGTTTTTCCCCAAACAGGTCGGAGCAGATCCCCGCCCTTCTCAAAAAGCGGATCCGCGGCGGCGCATCCGGATAAACCGCCAATACCTCCACAATATCCCCTATGCGGTAACGGTAAAATCCGCCGCCCGTTGTGACGATCAATTCATACTCTCCCTCGGTCAGCCGGTGGGCCGTCACAATTTCTCCATCCGTCAGCCTCCGGAATTCAAAAAAGTGAGAACGGATACTGAGCCTTGCCCCTTCCTCATCCACAAGGGGGAATGACATAAAGCATTCCGTGGCAAGCAGCCCCTTGGGCTGAATATAGATATCCGGAAAATACTCCCGCACCCTGTCAATATAAGAAGAGGCGCTTGCGTCCGCCCAGCAGCTGATCACCTTCAGCGTGGGAAAGATCTTGTCAAACCGCCTCTGCGACGCAGCCTCCAGAAAGGCCTCCCTGCCGTCCCGGGGCATCTCTTCGGCCAGGGAATGCCTGTGATCGTGGATAAAATCACAGAGCAAAGTAAGAAACGTAGGATTCCACACTGATATCAGCGTAAGATCCCCGCAATTTAAAAGCTGCAGCGCTGTTTTCCGGTAAAAGTCCTGCATGTCCTCCACAAATTTTACGCTGCCGTCCACAGCAAACAGACGTCTCATGATCCACTGTGTCACAAAACCGAAATACTCCGCATCCTCCTCGAAGCCCACCGGAATCCCTGCCGAAGTGTAGCTTTTACCTGCGGTCACCGGAGTGATGGACCAATAGCTCTTCCCCCGGTTTACCCCGGATACCGCGGCGTAAATATCATAAAGCCAGGGCTTGATCCCCCGCTGAAATTCCCGCTTTAACGTCTTCGTATAGGGGATCAGCTTTTTGCTGCCCGAAGAACCGCTGGTCAGCTCAAACAAAAGAACCTCTTCCTTCGTCAGCACCCTCCGCTCCCCGTCTGCCATCGCCCGTATATAAGGCTCATAATCCTCATACACGGTAAGGGGAACCTTCTCTGCAAATTCCTCATAGCTCTGAATGCTGCCGAACCTGTATTTTCTGCCGTAGACCGTCTCGGAATTATTTTTTAACAGCTTCAAAAGATATTCTGTCTGTATCTTCCCGATGTCACAGGGCGAGGTAAATCTCCTGTACTCCTGCCTGTAGAGCAGGCTGCATATGCCGTTTAATATTTTACTTTCCGCACTCATTGAAACAATATCTCCGCCACACGCTTATTTAACAGTGTCCTGTCAAGCTTCGCCAGGCAGGCGAGATCGTTTCCCTTCGTATGACCGGGATTTGCCTGACAGAAAAAAGCAATATCCTTATTCTTCATTTCCCGGCTGCCCACATCGGCAACGCCCTGTTTCAGCTTATCTTTGACGCCGCGGTATTCGATGACACCCTTTTCCCTGTTATATTCCCCGCCGTACAGCTTTGCGGCATAGGCATCGATGATACTCTGCTCGTATTCCGGTGTAGGCATACGGTAATTGGGATAAAACTCCGCGAAAAACACAGGCAGCATACGGTAGGTCTTGTAACCCTTACAGATCAGAAACCAGTAAAACTCGTCGTATTGCCGGGCATGGTCAAACCAGAAAACCGCCCATGTTTTAAAAAGTTCCAGGTCGCCCCAATGCTCTTTATGAATAATGGTATCCCCGGAGAAAATACCGTGAATCGTCTTTCCCCCCGCCTCCACGGCCATAAGCTTCTGTGTTGTAAATCCCACAATACCTTTCTGCTCATGATAAAGCGCAAGACAATAATCTTTGTCCAGAAAATCCCGCAAAAAAACGCTCTCATCGGTATCATCGTAAAATTCCGACATCAGCCTGTACATGGAAGCCCGCTCTTCCTCTGTGTATTCTCCCACCGGTTTTATCTGTCCTTTCAGCATAACACGCCTCCTGATCCTCTATAGACTCTCGAAATCTCTTTGTGCCTGATTTTGCGAGAAGATTTTTTGGGTTGTGCACAAATTTATGTCAGATACAAAGGTGTATCTATACACCTTGTGTATCTTGAACGTGGAACGTACGCCCCATAAATTTGCGTGCAACCGGCGGAAAATCGGTCGCAAAGGCAGGTGCAAGGGAGATTCCGAGAGGCTGTTTTCTTTCAAAATAACTGTCACCTGCGCTCCGGCTGATCCTTTAATCCAAAACGCATTCCCTGCTTTTTATGTACCTCTTTGCGGAACAGCGGATTATAGATCAGATATGTGATAAAGCGATAAGCGGTCCGCATGTTCGTTCTCGGCTCCAATGCCCTTTTCACGATGGAGGACAGACTGTTAAAGCGCCGTCTGCATTCAAAGGATACCTCCGTCAATTCCTCCGCCGTCATATTTTCAGGCACAATGGCGGCATAATTAAAGCGGTAATCCTTATGAAGCCACCATTTACCGTCATAAAGCAGCCGTCCCTCACGCTCCATTTTCTCATAAAGGGGTGTATTGGGATAAGGCATCAGAATATTAAACGCCGCAAAGGTAAACTTGTTTTTGATCGCGAAATCGCAGGTCGCCCTTATCGACTCCACGGTATCGCCGTCGTGCCCCACCGTAAAGGCCGCCCATGTCTGCAGTCCCCACTCTCTGAGCTGCCGGATCTCCTCCCGGTACATATCATGGGAACCATGCCTGTTCGTATACTTATTCATCCGGTCTATGCAGTCCGGGGAAATGGATTCAAAGCCGATAACAAGTCCCAGGCAGCCGCTTTTTACCATCAGCTCCATAAGCTCTCTGTCCCGCAGCATGTCCATGCTGCCCTGACTCACCCAGTGAACCTTCAGCGGGATCAGCGCACGGAAAAGTTCCTTTGCCTTTTCATGGTTGCAGACGATATTGTCATCCACAAAAAACAGCAGCTTTCGCTTCTGCATTTTGATTTCCCGGATCACATCCTCCACCGGACGACAGAAATGACGCGCTTTAAAATATACGGAGGAGGCACAGAAACTGCATCTGTGACTGCATCCCCTGGAAAACTGCAAAAGCGTTATCGGAAGATATCCCTTCCCCTCAAAAATGTCCCGCCTGGGTATCACACCTGCCTGCGGACATTCAGGCTGAATCACCTCGTAGCGGCTTTGTAACCTGCCTTTCCGAAAATCCTCCAGCATCGTTTCCCAGACAGGCTCCGCATCTCCCACAATGACGCAGTCACAATGTCCGGATACTTCTTCAGGGATCAGCATGGCATGCATCCCGCCCATGACAGTCTTAACTCCTCTTTTGCGAAATTCCGCACTGATCTCATAGGCTCGCCTTGCGGTAAAGGTTTCCACGGTAATGGCAACCAGATCCGTGGGCTCCTCATAGGGGATCGGCTCCATACGATCGTCATACATGACCACATCCACATCCGACGGAGTGAGCGCCGCAAGTATCCCCAACTGTAATGGCTCCATTCTTCCCTCATCCACATAAAGGCTGTGTTCCCGCCGCCCTATGTTGGGCTTAATCAACGTCAGCTTCATTTAAGATACCTCCCAAAAGCTGTCCCTGTTTCCTTAAGATTTCCCTGTGTGAGATCATATTTGCCAGAAGAAACACAAAGAAATTAAGCGGTATAAAATGAATGGGATTGGAAAACAAACGCTTCAAAATGCATCCTGCCGAATAAAAGTCCGTGCGCATTTTCAAACATCCGTCACGAAGCTGCTCCGGTGACATGTTCTTCGGTATAAATGCCGTCTCTCCGTAACGGTACCTGTCCGAAAGCCACCATTTCTTATAAAGCAGCCTTCCCTCCTTTTCCATCCGCTCATACACCTCCGTACCCGGCATTGGGATCAGGGGATTAAAATTCGTAACGGCTATTTTGTTTTTTACCGCAAACCGAAAGGTTGCATCAAAAACATCCCTGCCGTCACCGTCACATCCCAACACAAAGGTGCCATAAACCAATAACCGATGCCGGTATATCCGCCTGATGATTTCGGTATAATCCGCATGGGTATTAGCTCTCTTATTCATCTCCGTGAGGCTCTGCCCGTTCAGGCTTTCAAAACCGATCAGGACGAGAAAACATCCCGCTCTCTTCATGGCTCTCAAAATATCGTCGTCCCCGGCTGCGTCCAGACTGATCTGACACGCCCATTTCTTTTTCAAGGGGGCGATTCTCTGAAACAGCTCCAGGGCAGACTTTTTGTCATAAAACAGATTGTCGTCTGCGAAAAAAATGATTTTTTCCCTTGCCGCTTTCAGCTCCTCATAAATCACATCCGCGGATTTGCGCCGCACACATCTGTACATGGTCTTAATGGAGCAGAAGCTACAGTTAAATTTGCATCCCCGCGAAAGCTGGTAAACACCGATTCCGTAATACTTATGCCTGTAGATGCCCGGTACATCAGGGACGGCCGTAAGGGAATGCTTCTCTTCGGAGATATACTTCCGTGCCGGCGCTCCCCTGACGCAATCAGTCAGGAAATCCCCCCACGTATCCTCCGCATCGCCAACCAGCACCGTATCCGCATAGCGCAGCATTTCATCCGACATCACACCGGCATGAAAGCCTCCCATCACGATCACGTTATTTTTCGTTTTATACTTTTTCGCCAGTATATAAGCCCTCTTGGCAGTGTAGGTCTCCACCGAAAAAGCAATGATATCCGAGTCGATCCGTTCCGGCAGCCTTTCCACACGCTCATCCAGAAAACAGATCTCATGCTCCGCAGGGGTAAGACTTTTAATGATAGCGAACAAAACAGGTTTCATGGCATCTGAGCTGATGTCCTCAAACATATTTAAACGAATAAATGTAATTTTCACTTTCTCATCCTTTTGTGAATTCCTTTACCACATCACTCACTGGCTCTGACTGAATAAAGTCAAGTGTTGTGATCAGGTTGGCAATCTTCTGCACCATTTAATATGCTTTTCTATGATTGGCTTATACTTTTCCTCGATTCTCCTCTTTTTCTATTCCTGCCAATGATCTCCAATTCGAACAACAATAATACTATGGCTCTTTATTTCGTCACGTCCCCAACAAAAATATATCCGTTGGTCCGTTCTTTTTTTATAAAGCTTAGTATGAGGATTACAGGTTAGCAGATACTTTTCGTCATCATAAATAATATTTTTATTGTAACTCTTCTCCTCATTGGAACCCTTCCCGGAACACTCTATATCATATCCTGCTTTTAATTCAGCCAGAACAACTTTCTCATTTTTATTATGATAATCATACAATTTCTTTCCAACATCATTTAAAATTGTCAAGTGCCGCGTCAATTCTTCGACAATATCAACACACTTCCCAAGTTTTTCCACAAATTTAAATGCATCACTATGAAAAACAATATCAGGAAAACAATCTTTTGCTCTATCCTCATATATCTGATAATCTTGGACTCTCTTTAAATAAAAGCGTTTTATTTGAATTATATCATTAACTTTTATGTATTTCTCTTCTTCCGCACCCACTATATCCTGAACACATATATGCTCCACTTCTTCACTTATATCGCTCTTGGAAATGGGCAGATAGCCATACTCTGCTCTTTCTCTGATATCAATATATGTATCCGTACATGTCTTCTGTTTTGAAATAATTTGCAAAAAATAGTCTGATATATCATTCTGCTCTTTTCCATACAAATAATCTGAGGCTGTTATATTATTTTTATCGGAAATATCATAAAATTCATTTGGAATATATAATTTTTCATTTCTCTCTAAATATTCCACCTTTTCTCCAAACACACATGCTTCATTTTCATTTATGTCTTGATAATCGCATGAAGGCAGTAAAAAAAAATCTAATTTCCACATCTCCGTATCTCCAGTAACTCTCGTAAATCTACACG
>JAIEKC010000440.1:0-4573 GCA_029064505.1 Acetatifactor sp. | reverse complement strand
TCACCTTTTGGAGCATCAACGCCACAACCTTCTTTCTGCGGACCAAGATGTGCTCGCCCATCGCCACGGAAGAATCCACGATCGTGCCGGTGGTTTATCTGTACGATACCGTGTTTGGCGGCAAGGGCATCGTCACCCGGGACGCCGGTGCCGGTGCCGCAGTGGGTGTGGTGCTCACCGTGATCATCATCATTGTATATGTGATTACCGAGAAGCTGTTCAAGAGCGGTGATCTGGAATATTAAGAAGGGAGGAACTACCATGAAAAATATCAACTGGAAGAAAGAGCTCAGGCTGCTGCCAGGGTACATAATTGTCGTTTTATGGGTAGGCTTTACGGCTGTTATGCTGTGCTGGATTCTGGGTGCAAGCTTTTCCACATCCAGGGAAATTTTTTCCGGCAGTATTTTTAAATTCGAATCAGGTTTCCATTGGGAGAATTATGTTACGGCCTGGCAGGTACAGAACGTGTCGATATTCTTCGGAAACTCCCTGCTCTACTCTGTTCTTTCCTGTTTTGGTGTGCTGGCTATCTCGGCTCCCGCGGCTTATGTGCTTTCCCGCTGGAAATTTACCGGCGGTGCGGCTTTGCGTGTTGGCCTGGTGATCGCCATGAGCGTACCGATCATCATGGTCATCATGCCGATCTATTCCCTTGTCGTACAGTGGGGGATCAAAGGGCGGGTATTGCTGATCCTGCTGTATATCATGATGCGTGTGCCCTATACGACGATCTATCTTCTGGACTTCTTTGCCACACTGTCCAGAAGCTACGAGGAAGCGGCTTATCTGGATGGCTGCAGCGCTCCCAAAACATTTCTGCGGATCATGCTGCCGTTGGTTCAGCCGGCAGTCATCACTGTGACCATCTTTAACTTTATGTCCGTCTGGAATGAATTCTTTATGGCTCTCATCTTCACCTCCAGCGAGAGTATGACTCCTGTGGGCGTGGGCCTGCTGAACATCGTTAACTCGATGAAATATACCGGTAATTACGGCGGAATGTTTGCGGCGGTTATCATTGTATTCCTTCCCACATTTCTGTTGTACATCTTTATGTCTGAGAAGATCATTGCAGGTGTTACCGGCGGCGGTGTGAAAGGGTGATTGGAGGACAGTGTGAAAATAAATTTTTCACACGGCGATTTGTGTCTGCGCGCTGCCTGCCACAAAGTCGCTTATGCGCAAAGAGAGGTGTTTGCACACCTTCTTGAGCAGCGCAGAAATGGGGATTAATATGAGTGAGGAACAGAAAACTGGACGGGTGACCATTCCCACCGATGTGGATGTGGTGCCCGAGACTTTAGAACTGATCAGGCGGTGGGGAGCCGATGCGATCCGCGACTGCGACGGTACGGACTATCCGGAGGAGTTGAGACAGGTGGACGCCAAGGTCTATTCCACCTATTATACGACCCGGAAGGACAATGCCTGGGCAAAAGCCAATCCGGATGAGATTCAGCAGTGCTACATCATGACCGGTTTCCATACGGCTTTGGACGGTCCTCTGTCCATACCGCTGATGAAGGGGATCAGTCCGGAACTGCTTGAGGTGAATGACCGTGACGACATCAGGCGCTGGTGGGAAGTCATGGACCGTACCACGGGAGAGCCTGTTCCTGTCGATTCCTGGCGCTATGAGAGGGAGACGGGATGTGTGGTCATTGATGTGCCGCAGGCTTTTCACGATTATACGGTGAGCTTCCTGGCTTATCTGATCTGGGATCCGGTCCATATGTACAATGCGGTTACAAACGGTTGGACGGATTTTGAGCGACAGATCACGTTTGACGTGCGCCAGCCTAAGACGCGGAAGTTTACCATGGAGCGGCTGCGTAGATTTATAGAAGAACATCCCCATGTGAACGTGATCAGATATACGACTTTCTTCCATCAGTTCACTTTGGTCTTTGATGAACTGAAACGGGAGAAATATGTGGACTGGTACGGTTACTCCGCCTCTGTCTCCCCTTATATTCTGGAGCAGTTTGAACGGGAGGCCGGCTATCCCTTCCGGCCGGAGTATATCATCGATCAGGGCTACTATAATAACCAGTACCGGATACCTTCCAGGGAATATAAGGACTTTATGGCCTTTCAGTGCAGAGAAGTGGCAAAGCTGGGCAGGGAGATGGTGGAGATCACCCATGAGATGGGGAAGGAAGCCATGATGTTTCTGGGAGATCACTGGATCGGAACCGAACCCTATCTGGATGAATTTAAGTCCATCGGTCTGGACGCCGTAGTGGGATCGGTAGGCAACGGTTCCACGCTGCGGCTCATCTCGGATATCTCCGGAGTGAAATATACCGAGGGGCGCTTCCTGCCTTACTTTTTCCCGGATACCTTTTATGAGGGAGGCGATCCCGTCAAAGAGGCGAAGGAGAACTGGGTGACGGCGAGGCGCGCCATCTTAAGAAAGCCCATCGACCGGATCGGGTATGGCGGTTATCTGAAGCTGGCCTGTCAGTTCCCGGAATTTATCGATTATGTGGAGGATGTTTGCAGGGAGTTCAGGGAACTGTACGGGAACATCAAAGGGACGACGCCCTATTGTGTGAAAACGGTGGCCGTCCTGAACAGCTGGGGCAGATCCAGATCCTGGGGATGCCATATGGTGCATCACGCCCTGTATCAGAAACAGAACTATTCCTATGCGGGGATCATAGAGGCTCTGTCCGGTGCTCCTTACGATGTGCGTTTCATCAGCTTCGACGATATCAAGGCGGATCCGGGCATCCTGGATGAGATTGATGTTCTGATCAACGTGGGTGACGGAGATACCGCTCATACAGGCGGAGCGGTCTGGGAAGAACCGGAGATTTCCGCCGCAGTGAGGAGATTTGTCTGGAACGGCGGCGGGCTGATCGGAGTCGGTGAGCCTTCCGGTCATCAGTATCAGGGGCGCTATCTTCAGATGTCCGGTGTGCTGGGTGTGGAGAAGGAGACAGGATTCACACTGGGCTATGACAAATATAACTGGGAAGAGTACCCGGATCACTTTATCATGGGAGACTGTGTCGGAGAAGTGGATTTCGGAGAGGGAAAGAAAGGGATATACGCTTTGGAAGGCGCCAGCGTACTGGTGCAGAGAGAGAAAGAGGTACAGCTGGCGGTCAACGAATACGGATCCGGCCGTGCGGTATACTTTTCCGGACTGCCCTATTCCTTCGAGAACAGCCGTCTGCTCCACAGGGCGGTGCTCTGGTCCGCCCACGGCGAAGAAGAATTGAACAGGTGGATGTCGTCGAATTATAATGTGGATGTCCATGCCTATGTGAAGAACGGCAGGTTCTGTGTCGTCAATAACACTTATGTGCTGCAGTCCACGGTGGTCTATCGGGGCGACGGAAGCAGTTTTTCGTTGGAGCTGGGACCAAACGAGATCAAATGGTATGAAATTTAAAGATGTGGATGACAGGCCAACAGCTTTAGCCGGAGAATGCTTCTCCGGCGCAGCTGTTGGTTTTGGCGTGCACCGGGCAGTGCAGGTGAAGGAGAGGAGAGGAAGCTATGCAGCCGAAGCTTGAATTTAAGAAAATGAAGATCCGTATGTCAGCTCTGGGAGAGGAAAGCAGCGTTCCGGATCTGCTGGGAGAGCGGATCCTGCAGAATCATCTGGAATTTTGTCTGGAGGAGGATGATGAGATCTATGAGGGATACGGACGCAGGCCGAACGCCTATCCCTACAGACAGTATAATGATTATACGCGGCAGCTTTTTGAGGGAGAGATCCGGACGGCCGTATTGGAAAACGACTGTTTGAAGGCTGTATTTCTTCCGGAATACGGCGGCAGACTCTGGGAATTATGGGATAAGAAACAGAATAGAAATCTGCTCTATACCAATGACGTACTCCGCTTTTCCAATCTCGCTGTACGAAATGCGTGGTTTTCGGGCGGTGTGGAATGGAATATCGGAGTCATCGGACATTCTCCGCTTACGACGGAGCCGCTCTACACCGCCGGAACGGAGACGGAAAACGGGATTCCCGTGCTGCGGATGTATGAGTATGAGAGGATCAGGGGCGTTCCGTATCAGATGGATTTCTGGCTGGAACCGGACAGCCCGTTTTTGAACTGCAGGATGCGCATCGTAAATGAGGGAAATGAAGTGATCCCCATGTATTGGTGGAGCAATATGGCAGTCCCGGAATATGATGACGGCAGGATCATTGTGCCGGCGGACAAAGCGTTTACCTACGAAGACGGAAAGGTCATAAAAGTCTCTCTGCCATATGTAAAGGGAATTGACATTACGGATTATAAAAAGATTGAAAGATCCACAGATTACTTTTTTGACATACCGGTAAAAAGTCCGAAATATATTGCCAATGTGGATCGGACGGGCAGCGGCCTGCTGCATGTATCTACCGCGAGATTGAGGGCCCGCAAGCTGTTTACCTGGGGGAACGGTGACGCTTCGGACCGCTGGCAGGAATTCCTGACAGATCAGGCGGGAAGGTACATTGAGATACAGGCGGGAATCGGCAAGACCCAGTATGGCTGTGTGCCCATGGCGCCTCATACGGCATGGGAATGGATGGAACGGTACGGTCCGGTTCAGATCCCGT
>JAIEKC010000044.1:0-3804 GCA_029064505.1 Acetatifactor sp. | reverse complement strand
TACGTGGGAAGAGTTAAGACCGCCATTCACACTGCCGTCCGCGACGCCGGGCTGGAGCACTGCTTTATCGGCGGCCATCCCATGGCCGGCAGCGAACGCACCGGCTTTGCCAATTCCAAGGCGGCTCTTCTGGAAAATATTTATTATATCCTGACGCCCACCGACAAGGTTCCTTCCGAAAAACTGGAAAACTATCGCAGATTGGTGGCGGATATGGGCGCTATCCCTCTGGTCCTGGACTGTGAAAGACATGACCAGGTCACAGCGGCCATCAGTCACCTCCCCCATGTGGTGGCTTCCTCTCTGGTAAATCTGGTGCGGGACAGCGATTCCGCAGACGGCATCATGAAAATGGTGGCGGCGGGAGGCTTCAAGGATATCACCAGGATCGCTTCCTCCTCCACGGTAATGTGGCAGCAGATCTGCCTCACCAATACCTCAAATATTTCGCTGCTGTTGGGAAATTATATCGACGCGCTCATCAGGATCAGAGAGACGCTGGACAACAGAGACAGGGACGGATTATATGATTTCTTTGAGAACGCCCGCATATACCGCGATTCCTTTATCAGCGCTTCCAGCGGACCGATCAAACGCTCCTTCAACATCAGCGTGGACATTGCCGACAAAGCCGGCGCACTGGCCCGGATCACCACATTGCTGTCAGAACACGGGATCAGTATCAAAAACATCGGTATCACCCACAACCGGGAAACCGAGGACGGCGTACTGCAGCTGGAATTTTATGATGAAATCTCCCTACAGACAGCGGTCACTCTTCTGGAAGCGGAAAAATATGCCCCGCGCATTCGGCAATAACGCTCCCCCTGTCAGCCCGCGCCGCAAGAGGGGGTGCCTCCCGCTTCACCGGAGCGGGTTTTCTTTCTCCGCCGCCGCTCAAATATGCTCCCCACAAGGATGCAGAAAAGCAGTCCGGCCGCTCCTCCGAAGGTATCCAGACAGACATCCGGGATATTCCCGTCTCTGCCCGGCACGAAGAGCTGATGGATCTCGTCCGCTGCCGCCGACACAGCGACCCAGATTATGGTAAGCAGGTAGAGCCTCTTTCCGCGTTCCATCCACTGAACCCACAGCACATAGACAAGTGTGCCCATGCAGGCATATTCGGTGAAATGCGCCAGTTTCCTGATGGGGCCCTCATATTTCATTATCAGCTGCTCCAACCGTGTCCCGCTCATCTGCTCTCCGGAAAGAGAATTTAACATATTCACGCATATGGAAGAGATCGACCGGCTCAATGCCCCGGACTCATCCGCATTCTGCGCCGAAAAGCTGAAGATCAGTATGTAAAGGATGATCAGCAGAGTCCCCGCACCTATGGAAATTACAATTTGCTTATTGATTCTTCCTGATGTCTTCAATTGTCTGATAAACCTCGATTCTGGATGATTCCTTATCCGGCAGTCCTATAAATACCGCACCGCAGAAAAAAGCATCTTCTTTCGGTTGGACGCGCACGATCTGAAAGATGGAATGAATAACCTCTTTGGTCCAGATCTGCAGAAACGCCTCATACATCTCCCCTACCTGAAGCGGTTCCTTACATGTGAAGCCTATGCCGCCCTTTGATACGTCCGTAACCTCAACGGCCACTTCCCGGCTTTCACCACTGTCCAGCCGCTTTATGACAAGATCAGCCGGCATACTTGTCCTTTTGCTTTTCCTCTTCTCATCCATAATAGTACCCCCTCTTTTATTTGATCAGCATGGCATCCCCAAAGCTGAAAAACAGATAGCGTTCCCTGACTGCCTCCCGATATGCATTCAGTACATTTTCCCTTCCCGCAAGAGCCGACACCAGCATTACCAAAGTGGATTCCGGCAGATGGAAATTAGTGATCAGCGCATCCAACACCTTAAAACGATAACCCGGATAAATGAAAATCTGCGTATTACCGCTGCCGAACCTCACCCGCCCGCTTTCGTCCGAGGCGCTCTCCACGGTACGGCAGCTGGTGGTTCCCACGCAGATCACCCTGCCGCCTCTTTCTTTTGTCTCATTTATCATATCGGCTGATTTCTCCGATATCTGATAGTATTCGGAGTGCATATGATGCTCCAGGATATTTTCTTCCTTCACAGGGCGGAAAGTGCCAAGCCCCACATGCAGCGTCACATAAGCAATCTTTACTCCCTTTGCTTCAATGCGCCGCAGCAGCTCTTCCGTAAAATGCAGACCGGCCGTGGGTGCCGCAGCGGAGCCTTCGTATTTCGCATAGACCGTCTGATAGCGGTTTTTGTCCTGAAGCTTATGGGTAATATAAGGAGGCAGCGGCATCTCCCCTAATCTGTCCAATGCCTCCTCAAAGATACCCTCATATTCAAATCGGATCAGACGATTGCCCTCTTCCACCGTCTCCAGCACCTCAGCCCGCAGTATCCCGCCGCCGAATGTCAGTCTGGTGCCGGGCTTGCATTTCTTACCGGGCTTTGCCAGTGTCTCCCAGACATCGCTCTCACGCCGTTTCAGCAGGAGCAGCTCCACATGGGCTCCGGTGCCCTCCCGCTCTCCGAGAAGCCTCGCGGGAATGACCTTTGTATTGTTCAGCACCAGGCAGTCTCCCGGCTCCAGATGATCTGCGATTTCCCGGAACACATGGTGGGACACCCCTCCGGACTCTTTGTCCAGCACCAGCAGCCGGGAAGAGGAGCGATCCTCCAGAGGATCCTGGGCGATCAGTTCCCGGGGCAGATCAAAGTAATAATCCGATTTTTTCCATCCGGTACCTTCACTTTTTTCTTCCCCGATCTCCGGACACACTGTTTCTTCCTTTACAGGCTCCGCCTTCACAATGTTCGTATCCGAAATCCGTCCGCTGGCAGCTTCTTTCTTTACAGGCGCTGTACTGACCGCCTCTTCCCTTGTAATTTCCATGCTCACATTCTCTTCTCCCAGACCCTCGCCATTCACATGGAAGCCTCTTCCACAAATGCCTTATAGCCCCTGTATGCCTCATAGACATCCGCTTTGCTGGTAGCCTCCCAGGGAGCGTGCATGTTCAGCACTGCCACACCGCTGTCTATCACGTTCATGCCGTACAATGCCAGAATGTACGCGATGGTTCCGCCGCCGCCCAGATCAACCCTGCCAAGCTCCGCGGTCTGGAAATTCACTTTCTTATCCTCCAAGACTTTGCGAAGATGTGCCAGATACTCTGCATTTGCATCATTAGAGCCGGACTTTCCCCTTGCTCCGGTAAACTTATTGAATACCATACCGCTGCCCAGATAAGCCACATTTTTCTTGTCAAAGCTGGAAGCGAAAGCGGGATCAAAAGCGCTGCTCACATCGGAGGAAAGCATACAGCTGTGAGCCAGGCATCTTCTCAGATTCAGTTCACTGTACTCCCCGCAAAGCTCCATCACCTCAGCCACTGTGTTCTCAAAAAATCTGGACTGCATACCGGTAGCGCCTACAGAACCGATCTCTTCCTTATCCACCAGAATACAGCATGCCGTTCTGGCAGATTTTTCCACATCCAGCATAGCCCTCATAGATGTAAAGGCACATACTCTGTCGTCCTGACCGTATGCCAGGATCATACTTCTGTCAAAGCCCGCCTCTCTGGCCTTACCCGCGGGAACAACCTCCAGCTCGGCGGAAATGAAATCCTCCTCCTCGATCCCGTAACTGTCCTTTAAGATCTCCAGGATTCCTGCCTTCACGGCCTCCTTGGCATGTTCCTTTTCGCCTTCCTTTTCATGCTCTTTGCCATGTCCTTTTTCCTTCTCGGCCTTCTTGTCAATGACAAGGGGCTTATTGCCGATAATGCTATCCAGAGC
>JAIEKC010000439.1:0-5349 GCA_029064505.1 Acetatifactor sp. | reverse complement strand
ACTTGGTGGCCGGTTTCCTGGCGTCGGATTTTCGGGCATCGGACTTCCCGGCATCAGACTTTTGGGAATTCTGCCTCCCGGCATCAGACTTTCGGGAATTCTGCCTCCCGGCATTCATTCTATTGGTATCGCTTTTTTTTGTGTGTTCACCATTATGTTTTTTCCGTGATGTCTGCTCCATAAATTCTCCTGTTCTTATATAATCAGCCTTCGGTGCACTGTTTCATTCATGGCACCACTTTTTTCCCTTTTATTTTTACCGTATGCCGAATGATCTTACAGTCATATGCGACCACAATGTCACCGGCACCAAAAAGGGAGATTTCTTCCAAAAGCTCAGACTATATCTGATTACCTTTTTGATCACCCAACAAAAAAGGAAGTGCTGAAACCCCTGTAAAATCAAGGCTTTGACACTTCCTCATGTATCGGAGTGGCGGGATTCGAACTCGCGACCTCCGCCTCCCTAAGACGGCGCTCTAACCAAGCTGAGCCACACCCCGTGAACAGTTAAAAGTATACTACACCTCAGGCATAAATGCAAGCATTTTTTTAAATTCGCACAATTTTGTACAAACAGTAAATTACACCTTAATTGTCCACGCAATTTTATTAATTATCACATTTGTCGCCATATTTCAAGACAATTTATGAAAATCATGGCAGAAGGCGGGTAGAAGGAATCAACAGAAGGATCTTTCTGGGCACAGCTATAAAAAAGAAAAATTTGTAAGGAGTACTGCATAAAACGAATTCTATTTTCCCGGCCTGTTCCCCTGCTCTTTGCCGCCCTATGTTTTCCCTTTCCCATTGTTTCCCGGATGGTTTCTCTGTCCTTTGTTTCCCGGATCCGGATTGCTGCCGTCATTTCTCCCGCCATTGTCGCCTGACGGCGGAAAATACTTTCCTTTCTCCGCGTTACGGCGGTTGACGCCCTCACGGAGCAGTGCATAGACAGTGGACAAAAGCGGAATAAAGAACAGCATTCCCGATACACCAAAGAGACTGCCTCCAAGACTCACCGCCATCAACACCCAGATCGAGGGTAGTCCTACAGAATTACCAACTACCTTCGGATAGATCAAGTTACCCTCAATCTGCTGAATGACCAGAAACATAATGACGAACCACATTGCCAGCAACGGATTATCGATGAGAATCAGGAATGCTCCCACAATGCAGCCGATAAAAGCTCCCACAATAGGGATCAATGCCGTAAATGATATCAGTACACCGATCATCAGCGCATAGGGCATGCGGAAAATAGTCATGAAAACAACGAACAGAGTCCCCAGGATCACCGCCTCCAGACACTGTCCTGTGATAAAATTGCTGAAATTCTTGTGCAGCAGGAAACACACTTCCAGAACTTTGTCTCCCACTTTCTCCGGCAAATATGCGGAAATGATCCTGGTGCACTGGTTTCCCAGCTTTTCCTTCTGCGACAGAATATACAGTGCAAAGATGAAAGCGATCACAATATTCACAATTCCGCCAATGATGCCGCTGGCAACGCTGACTGTAGAAGTCAACATGTCTCCCGCGCCATTCCGCAGGAAATCAAACACGGTATCCGCTACCGTATCCCAATTGATTTCTACATTCTCCAGCTCTTCCACTTTTTCGGCAAGCTCAGGATAATCTGCCGCCAGCTTCTCCAGTTCGACCGTCACCCTGTCCACAAAAGCCGGAATCTTCTTTCCGACCTCCGCAGCTGTAGCGGTCACCTGTGGAACCACCGTACTGATGACAATGGTGATGACCAGAAATACCGACACAACAGACAATACCATGCAAAGGGGACGTTTTAGTCTGGATGCCGCTTTCCCGTTCCACCTTTTCATCATTTTATTCTCAAATGCCTTCATAGGCAGATTCAGCACAAACGCAATAACGCCGCCGTATAAAAACGGTTTGGCAATCTGAAATGCAAAACCGAGTCCGGCAAATACCTGATCACTGTATATGATACCAAGGATCAGCACTGCCGCCAAAATCATCAGCCATCTGATCTGTTTCATTTTTTCCCTGCTAAAGCCCATACTGTTTCCTCTTTTTCCTTATTATAGTCTCTCGGAATCGCCTAGAGTGTGTTTGAAAAATGCTTTCTCCGAGGTGTGCGTCACACTTTGTGGGATGCATTCTGCCAATACCCTGTCCTGCGGCGGCATATAGTGCATCCCGAAAGGAATTTACGCATCCTTTTCCTCCAGCAGCGCTGTCAGATATTCCCAGACGCGCCTGGTGGAAGCGATGCTCAAAGTCTCCTCTGTGGTGTGGATCGCCGTCATCTGAGGACCTATGGAAACACAGTCCAGATCCCTGATCTTGCTTCCCAGAATACCGCATTCCAGACCGGCATGAATGGCCTCCACCTTGGGCGTCACTCCATACATTTTTTCGTACAGAGCCACCATTTTATCCCGCAGGGGTGAAGCCTTTCTGTAAGCCCAGCCGGGATAATCACCGGTCACCTCGCTGCTTCCTCCTGCAAGCTCCGTAATGGCATGCAGCTTACCGATCAGCGCATGCTTTGCACTTTCCACACTGCTGCGCACGGAGAATTCTGCCAGCAGAAGCAATTCCTTCCCTGCTTTTTCAGACGCGGATGCCTCAGGTAAAATCTGATCCGCCCCTTCAGGCGCCGCTTCCTCCGACAAAGCACGCTCCTCCCCTGCATTTCCAGGTGCCGCTTCCTCCGATAAATCCTGCCGCTTCTCCGCACAGAATTCCAGTATCCCCATATTCAGGGATGTCTCCACAAGTCCCGGTATATCGGCGCTCATGGACTGCACTCCATTCGGCATGGCCGCCAGAAAGTCCGCCGCCCTCTTTGTGTCCGCCGCATTGACACAGAAATATCCATCCTCTCCAACTGCTTCCACTGTAATATGGAAATCAGGATCCTTAACGGCAAGCTCCTCTTTGATTTCCTTCTCCGTGTCCGCGAGAACTTCCGTGAAAACAACGCGATCCTTCTCCTCCACTACCAAAAGTGCAGTGGTCTCACGGGGAATGGCATTATCCGCCAGTCCGCCTCTCACCTCGCTGAGGCAAACCGGGATCCGGTCAGATACCACCTTCAAAAGCCTTCCAAACAGGCAGTTGGAATTTCCTCTCTCCTTGTGGATCTCCCCTCCGGAATGACCTCCCAGCAGACCTCCCACTGTCACTCTGAAAGCGGTTCCTTCGCTTTTCCGCACGGAAAGGGGAAGTCTGCACTTCACCCTTGCGCCGCCTGCACAGCTGGTGAGAAAGATTCCCTCATCCTCGGAATCCAGATTTACCATTCTGTTTCCGGTCAGCATGGAGAGATTGATGGCTCTGGCTCCATCCATGCCCACCTCCTCGTCCACTGTGATAATGACCTCCAGTCTGGGATGTCTGAGGGTCTGAGAATCCAGAAGCGCAAGGGAATAAGCCACCGCAATGCCGTCGTCGCCGCCCAGGCTGGTGCCCTCCGCATAAATGGCATCTCCGCTGACCGCCACCCGCAGTCCCTCCGTTTTCATATCGATATCACAGTCCGGCTTCTTCACCGCCACCATGTCCATATGCCCCTGCAAAATAACGGCAGGCTCCTTCTCATAGCCGGGTGTGGCCTCCTTGACAATGATCACATTCTTCCATTCATCCTGAATGCAGAAAAGCTTCCTCTCTTTCGCAAAATCCACCAGATAATCGCTGATCTGCTCCACATTTCCCGAACCATGCGGAATCTTCGTTATCTCCTCAAAAAAAGTAAATACACTTTTCGGTTCCAAACCGGTTAATACGCCCATAATGTCCTCCTGAATTATTGTTACAGCCTCCCGACCCTTACGCCGTCCCTGCTGCCTGTTTCTGCCGTCCGCATACAGATCGTGCCTGACACCGGCACGGACCACACAGTCCGCGACACCCGTTTCCGAACGGATAGAGCGCTGCCTGTTCCGCCTCGGCTCTGCTTTATATTTTACCCTGTTTCCCTCTTTCTGTACATAGGATACCGGTAAAACTTTCCTTTATCCTGTCAAACCTTTCTCTCCCTTAAACATATAACCCTCTTTCCGGATCCTCTCCGGCACAAAACCCACCGATACAAGCTCCGCCTTTTCGGCCCGCTCTCGTTCATGCGGCAACCTCATTTCCGCGGATTCTCGGATACGTACCCAGCGCCTGACCGGAGTCCCGGCAACCGTTCGCCATGCGCTTTTCATCAGAGACAGTATATACGATACAAAACCTTTTCACAACTAAAAGGCTCCTTCATTGGCAGAACCTAAGATCTCTTCTCTCAATTCCTCAAATTCCGTCATAGTGATTTTTTCATCACGGAAAGTAAAATCACTGTTCTCATCATACTGATCGACAGGGGAATCCCAGTATTCGGCACTCAGTTGAAATTCATCTGTCATGTTCCCGCTGCCGTCATACTTTTCCAGCCAGTACATCTGCCTTCCCATATGTGAAGTGTCTCTGTGTACGATCCACACAGCATTTTCGAAATATGTATAAAACAAAACCCCTGAGGTTCCCTCCCCCGCGGCTAATACATAGACTTTGCCGTCTCTGGCATCGAAGTACATTCCTCCGTAAGGGCCGTTCAGAATCTGTTCCCTCTCGCCGTCATTGTCCAAATCAACTCTTTCCCCCACGGAATAATGGAAATAATCTTCCTCATCGAACGACAGATCAGACATCATAAACGTATTGGTCCCGTCACTGTAATGCGCGGGAATTTCACCTGCAAGAAACGCATCCAGCAATTCTTCCGGTTCGGGCTTTCCGCTTATCGATTGAGGGTTGATGTTCTCTGATTCGGATTTTCCGCTTTCCGATTCCGAGTTCGCACTTCCCGACCCGGGCCTTGTACTCTCCGGTTCCGGATCCGTATTATCCAATTCGGGCCTTGTACTTTCCGGTCCCGAATCCGTACTTTCCGATCCGGGCGTTACATTTTCCGGTTCCGAATGAATACTTTCCGTCCCGGGCCTTCCGCCCGTCGATCGCTCCCCGTGTTCCCCCGGGACCGCTTTCCCGTCTTTGCTTCCGCATCCTGCCAATAAAAACACCAGACCGAACAATAACACTTTGACAGATTTCCTGTTTCTCATGGCAAATCCTCTCCGAAATTCTGATAAAAATACTCTCCCATGGATTTTGCAGCCTGATGCATGTCCGAAAAATGTTTTTCCCGGGGTATGCGTCACACTTTGTGGGATGAATGATTTTTCAAACACGCTTAAAACAGTATACACGATACATCTGTATTTCGCAACAAACGGCGTCCGGAATCATATTTGACGGCATCCACCATTCATATTATAATATTTTCATACGGATTTCTTATCTTTCCTTTACCAAAAC
>JAIEKC010000438.1:2001-4570 GCA_029064505.1 Acetatifactor sp. | reverse complement strand
CTCATTATATAAGGAACCCACAAAGGAAATATCCGGGGAGCAGGTATGGCGATCCGAGGAATCGGCAGACGCAGTAACCTGATCAAACCGCTGGGTGCAGGAAGCCAGCGGAAGATAGTGGATATGTCCCGGATTGTAGGGAGCAAAGTACTGGTATTGTGCCCGGTCAAAAAGGAAAATGTGGTTGGTCTCATGGCGGATGGATCTGGAAAACAGTTCCGGAACCGGGGAATCCACCGTCCAGCACAGGTATCTGATCCTGTATATATGGCATATTTCCGCAAGCACAGGATAGAAATTGATGCTGAATACAAAGAGAAGCTGTTCTGTTTTCAACACGGACTCCACTAATTGCAGGCGGTCTGCCGAGGATAATTTCTTGTTGGTGATTTCGGTTCTTTCTTCCAGTACAGTCAGTCCCAGTGACTGGAATGCATGGATCACATCCGGTTCGCAGATGCTGCCGTAACGGTATACTAATATTTTCATCTTTACTCCCTGTCCGTTTCTTTGATCCGGTTTTCTTCCGAATTTCTTCGGAAAGACCAATATAATCAAGTATATCGTCAGAATAGAAGTTAGTCAATGTGGATGGACATAAAAAATAGTAATTGATCAGAAACCAATGTGCATTAAGCTGGGAATATGTGGTGAATACTTGCATTCAGATATATTTTCATCAGGGCAATTTTATTTATGGTAATAGCGTTCTGGTGCTGTTGATTCCATTGTATGATAAGAGTCAGACTGTGAAGAAATATACCATGTTTTCAAAGCTGGTTCCGGATAATTACAGAACTTTTTAGGAAAATCTTAAAAATTCAGGTTTGTACTTGAAAATGCACACGGAATATCGTATATTATTCCTATATACTTAATCATTTCGGGTATGGAGGAAGGAAAATGACAAAAGCAGAAATTTTAAAGAAAGAAATTCTAAGACAGTATCGCAGTGTGCGCCAGTTTGCAATGGAGATGAATATTCCCTACAGTACGTTGGTGACGGCGCTGGAGCGTGGAATCGAGGGTATGGCTTACGGCACCGTGATCAAGATGTGCGACAAGCTGAGCCTGAACCCTGTTGACTTTTCCTCTCTGGAGAGAGACACTTCCCTTGGAGCACAGCTTTTAGAGAACAGGGTAATGCAGTATTATATAAAACTGAACCAGAACGGAAGGGACAAGATCCTGGAGCTGATGGATGACTTTGTTCAGATCGACAAGTACAAAGCGAAAGGCAAAAAGGGTAAATGAAATACGACTACCTGATCGTGGGCACCGGTCTTTTTGGCGCGGTTTTTGCCCATGAGATGAAAAGGGCGGGCAAGAGCTGCTACTGTATTGACAAGCGGGATCACATAGGCGGCAATATCTATACGGAGGAGTTTTGCGGTATTCAGGTGCATAAGTATGGAGCGCATATTTTTCATACCTCTGATAAAGCCGTCTGGGACTATGTGAATCAATTTGCGGAATTTAACCATTACATCAATTCACCGGTAGCAGTCTATGGGGACGAGCTTTACAATCTGCCTTTCAATATGAATACTTTCAGCAAAATGTGGGGGATTAAGACCCCCGAAGAGGCGAAGGCGATCATAGAAGAGCAGCGTGCGGAGGCCGTCAGAGAAATGCAGAAGGCGGAGACGGCCGGTGAAATGCAAGACGCGGAGGCTTCCGGAGAAATCCAGGAGGCCGGATCCGGGGAGGAGGAAAACGCAGAGCACCGCGCGGAACCTTCCAACCTGGAGGAACAGGCGCTTTCCCTGGTGGGCAGGGATGTCTATGAAAAGCTGGTAAAGGGGTATACGGAGAAGCAGTGGGGCAGAAGCTGTAAGGAACTGCCGGCATTTATCATCAGGCGCCTGCCGGTTCGCTTTACCTATGACAATAATTATTTCACGGACAGGTATCAGGGAATCCCCATAGGGGGCTACACACAGATCATAGAGAAGCTTCTTGAAGATACTCCGGTCAGTCTGGGCATATCTTACAGGGATTTCCTGAAACGGAATGAGGAAAAAGGCGAACCGGATACCTATGGACGGATACTCTACACGGGCATGATCGATGAATATTTTGATTATTGTCTGGGTGAACTGCAGTATCGTTCTCTGCGTTTTGAGGAGAAGTATTTGGAAGAATGCGATAATTATCAGGGGAATGCAGTGGTCAATTACACGGACAGAGAAATTCCTTATACCCGCATTATTGAACATAAGCACTTCGAGTTTGGCGGCGGAAAAGGCACAGTGATCACCAGAGAGTATCCCTCTGCATGGGAAAAAGGGCGGGAACCCTATTATCCTGTCAATGATGGGAGAAATATGGCTCTTTACGAAAAATATCGTGAGCTGGCAGCGGCGGAGCAGAACGTTATCTTTGGAGGCAGGCTGGGCCAGTACAGGTATTATGACATGGACAAGGTGATTATCGAAGCATTAAACAGTGTGAAGCTTGAATTGCTGCACAAATAGATGCCGCCGTGCCCGGGTACCCAAAAGCCCCGGGCACGTTAACACCGTTCCCGGGGCCAAAAGAGCCCGGGGCGAGCCAACGTTGTTCCCGG
>JAIEKC010000438.1:0-1901 GCA_029064505.1 Acetatifactor sp. | reverse complement strand
AAAAGCTTCCTCCGAACCCTTCGGAAGAAGCTTTTTTGTTTAAATATTCTGAAGATTCCTATTCTGAGATCATTGCCCTGCAAACCGGCATCAGAACCTCTGTGTCCTGTATCAGCAATAACTGTTAAACATCATGCCGGTATATGCGCTGGTAGAATAAGGACTGACATAATTGCGGCTTGCAATGGGATTCTTGTATGCAACCATTGTCTTATCCACATAGTCCATGGGATTAAGGGATATCTGATCACTCTTGCGCAACAGCGATGTGGAAAAGCTTTTCAGGTAAGCAAAGGTTTCGCTGATATTGTCGGACTGCAGCGCAGACCGTCTCAGCTGCTCCTGATTTACATTGAGGGTGCCGTCCTCGGCAACATTCATTCCCATGGATTCCAGGGAAGACTGATGCACGGCGGCGATTCCCCTGAATTCCTGAACCAATTTCCTGCTCTGAGACTGAGAATTCAGATAGACGGAAGCTGCCTTGATGAAGTCGTTATATCCGCTGATCAGATGCGTCACATTATCTGCCAGGGACTCCACATCTGTCTTCAGACCGATTTGAACAGGTTCATCTGCAGGACTGATGCCGGTTAACTGTACATCGAACAGTTTGCCGATGGTAAAGTGATTGGAAGAGGAGGTGCGCTCCTCGCCGTTCAGTAAAAACTGTGCGTTGGAAGCATCTCTGCTGACGTAATCCAATCCGAAATAATCAACCGTACCGGCAGTCTTGCTGGTATGGGAGTCACTGATGGTAAAAATCCGTGACCGCTCCGGGCTCAGACCGGTGGATTCGGAGGTTAACCTGAGAGACGTACGTCCTTCGGATTCCGCTAATGATGCTTTCAGACCGATATCGGAATTGTTGATCAGGCGGACCAGTCTCTCCTGAACATCCCGGTTCGTCTCGGATTCGTCAATGGTAAACTGAAATTCATAGTTCATATCGTTGACGCCTACATCGAAAGAATAGGTATCCGGAGCCAGAGCAACCTTCTCGTCGGGAAGGAAATATCCCAGATTTTCCTGGGAGGAAGCCAGGGATTTCACTTCCAGCTGCAGGTCCGGAATTTCGTCCTTGGACTTTTGCGGACCGATATAGGAGGCTTTCACAATATTTTCATCAGAAGAATACGCGCTTTTCTTACTCAGCAGACTGTTGTCCTCATCCAGGCCGCCCAGCTGCGCAATGGTGTTGTGCAATTCGCGGGCATTTTCCTTTAGATCAATTGCGTAATGCTGCGTCTGTCTGCTGGTGGTAGGAAGGTACCAGGGAGCGTCCTTATTCATCTTCACAATGGAATTATAAACATTGCGAAGCTCGCTCTTCTTATGCGTATCATATTTGGTAAGTGCTTTGGGTGTATACGTGGAGAGGTAATTGTTGTATACTGTGCTCAGTGCCATACTCATTGCACGCCGCCTCCTTCCCTTTTCATGTACAAAACATGCATGGTTTTATTATGATAAAATGTTTTCATAAATACATTGTTATATTACCTTAAATAATACAACACAAATTTCCGTGCAATTCTCTATACAATAATATCGGCATTTATGCGCTTTCTCTTAATAGGCGTACTGTAAAAAAATGCAAATTAAGCTCGTATTTGGGCTTGTATGTTTTAAGATCCGTGATACGGAGAAGATAAAACCGGGCATAAAACCGGAAAAAAGCAGTTGACGGAACGGAAAGGTTGTGTTATAGTAAGCAGGCGAGATAAGATTCAGGTCTTTTTTTTATGCTCAAAAAGAGAAAAAAAAGAAGTTTTTTACAAAACATATGGAGGTAGCGAAATGCGTACAAAAATCACTTTGGCTTGTACAGAATGCAAGCAGCGTAACTACAATACTACCAAGGATAAGAAGACTCATCCTGACAGAATGGAGACCAAGAA
>JAIEKC010000437.1:0-7972 GCA_029064505.1 Acetatifactor sp. | reverse complement strand
ATCTTATCACACAGGAAAGAGGCCAACAATGATTTTTATTAACTTGTTGTTTGACTTATTTTAATCTATACCTTGTATTTTCCGAAGAAAACATACCAGAATCCATCGTTTTATCGTCCTTCTGTCTTCATTTCGTTAATTTATACAATTGAACTATTTTATTGTTTCTGTCGCGGTTCAGATATGCTATTCTATTTCCTTGTATAACTTCACCCGAACCTGGTCCTCTCCAATCTCCACATCAGCCTTGTCTATCATCATCCCTACCATCAGCAGCTGACTGCTCTCGCCCGGGTCACCGGTTCCTGTCAGCTCCCAGTAAAAATCCTCCAGGGCCTCATTTTTCGGTTCATTGAAGTATTTCATCAATGATTCCAGCTTATCATTGTATTTCTGCTGATAATCCGAAGTGATCTCTATTTCCGCGCAATGGTCCTCCACATGTACTTTTGTGCAGATATCCTTCGCCCCTATGGAAAAGAAGAATCTGGTAAGTTCTTCTATAATATTTGCCAGTTTTTTCTCATTCTGTAACATTTTTCCTCCATTCAATTGCTTTTCACAACATTTTGTTCCGCATCTGCCTTCTCCCACACCCTGGCCGACAGATTCTTCCTGGCCGCCCGGTGTACGCATATGCCATCACTTTGTACTCTTTTGCTGATGCTCGCTTTTCTTTTCTTTATAGTCTTTATAATGATTGATAATGTTTTCCAGCGCCGGGATCATGAAAATCGCTACCCAGCCCGCACTGAAACCGTTATTATACAGATTCAACCCTCCGTAGAACCGGGCTGTGCACATGGAAATGGCGGAGTGCAGTATTCCGGCGAGAATTCCCGCCATAATCCCAAACTGTCCGGCAATGGGAGACAGACCCACACCAAAGATTGCCGCCAGCTGTATTCCCGGAGTAGTGGGCTGATATTGGCTTACAAAAGTAAACAGATAAATGCCTAAAAGCACAGGCAGATAATTCTTCACATGCGCACCAAAAGCGGAAAAGCCAAACGCCATGATAATGGCCCCCACCACCGGACCCGAAAAATCTCCGCCGATCAACAGGATATAGGTGGTACAGATGATTCCTACCAGTCCCATATTCATCATAGTGGGACTGGCGCCGTCCATCAGGACAAAGTCCGTCACGGCACGGCCGGGACGGCTGAAAATCTTTTTCAGGCCGCTCCATTTACAGCCACCGGTAATAAAACCGATCAGAAATACCGTAATAAACAGCAAATACAATCCTGCAACGATCCCCGGAGGCCGACCCGTCTGCCACACCAGCACAGAATCACTCGTGATCCCCATGGAATTCATGATACATACCGCTACAAAAGCCAGTATACCCGCAGAGAATCCCACATTAAACAGATTGTAACCCATATGCATGGAAGCCGTGTGCATGGACAGAGGCGGCAACAGATACCCGATCAGGATGCCCAGAAGGATCGCTGCCGAGAATCTCACTGCAACGGAAAGATGCAGCAGGAAATAGATCTCTGTCACAAAGGGCGCAAGGCAGGTACCGTACAGCGTTGTATAAATATGCCTGCTCAGCTTTATATGATGTATCCGGCAGTAGATCTGTATTCCGAAAACAATGGGAATGATATTCATGGGATTCTTTCCCCACAGGCCATATCCCGCGTTCATAAACAGTGCCGCCATGGTTGGTCCGGAAAAAGGGATCTTGTTCACCAGCACCAGAGCAATACCCACCGCCAATACCAGAGCTGCATTTAAAAACGCCGCGCCCATTCCGCCCACCACAAAGTAATCTGTGATCAAAACACTGCGGGATGCCAGAATCTCGCCCATTCCCTCCAGGATATCTGCGGGGCTGTCACACAAAAATGCGGTTACCGCAAGCAATACCGCAAGCGAAATGGTAAGACTCCTGAGCAGATTCTCTCTCATCAGCAGTGTCATATTTTCAAGTCTTGACATTTTCTCGTACTTTATGACGGCTTCAGATGTGAAATCCTTTTCCGCCTGTAATGAATCACCGGATTTTAAGTTATTTTCAGATTCCTTATTTCTTCCGGACATTGGCCTCCTTCCCGAAAACAGAACTGCGATCTCTTTCTGCTTTCCTCAGCAAAATATAATTGTGATTCATCTTTACCGGTATACAGGTATCAGTTCAGACAGGTAACTGAATTATTGCGTTACTGCACACAAAATGAGCAGGGGAGCTCATTTTGGCTCTACAGTTCCCGCAGACAAGGTTCATAACCTTTACAGTATTTATATCGTATCATGAACCCTGTTATATGGAAAGGAAATCTTGCATTTTACGTCAAAAAAGCGTATGATTGTGTCAAATACTTTTAGAAATGAGGGAATTACTTATGAAAGTACAAAACAAATGGATCCGTGCGGCAATTCCCGCACTACTCCTGCACTGCAGTATCGGTACGGTTTACTGCTGGTCTATTTTCAGCCAGGAGATCGCCGAACACATTGGGTTTACCAAAAGTGCAACCGAATGGGCATTCAGCTTTGCCATTTTCTTCCTCGGTATGTCCGCTGCCTTTTTGGGAAACGTGGTGGAAAAGGATATCCACCGTTCTTCCCTGATCGCGTCTATCTGCTTTGCCGCAGGCATGGCGGGTACCGGCTTCTTTATCTGGTATGGCGGCAACCATAAGGGCAGCATCCTTGCATTGATCGGCATCTATATCTGCTACGGCTTTATCATGGGTATCGGTCTGGGAACCGGCTATCTCTCCCCTGTTAAAACCCTGATGCTCTGGTTCCAGGATCGTAAAGGCCTGGCTACAGGTCTTGCGGTTGCAGGTTTCGGTGCAGCTAAGGCCATTGCAAGCCCTATCATGCAGGTCATGCTCGATTCTCTGGGAGATGGCGGCATCTACAAAATGTTCCTGATCCTTGCCTGTGTATACTTTGTGATGATGTTTGTAGGACATCTGCTTCTGTCCAAACCGGAAGGCTGGCATGAACCCGCTTCCCAGGAAAAGGGCGCAAGAGCCATGGATGTCATCAAGACCAAACCCGTTGTCTTCATCGGTATCTGGCTGATGTTCTATATCAATATTACCTGCGGTCTGGCCCTGATCTCCCAAGAAAAGATGATCATCAAGTGCATCGGACTGGCAGGCATGGCAGGCGTTCTGGCTTCCGTCACCGCTGTCTTTAACGCCGGCGGAAGACTGGGTTTCTCCGCATGGGCAGATACCATGAAGGACAGAAACACGGTCTACAAGATCATGATCATTCTTTCCATTGTGGCTACGGGACTGGTCATTGCAACACAGGGCATTACAAAGATGGGACAACCCACCGTACTGATGGTTCTGGTGTTGGTCCTGCTGTTTGTGGTGAACGCAGGATACGGCGGCGGCTTCAGTAATGTGCCCACACTTCTGTCCGACCATTACGGTATGCAGAATATCAGCGCCATCCATGGTATCACCCTTTCCGCATGGGCTATTGCAGGTCTCACCGGCAACCAGCTGGCTACCTTTATCGTGAACCATGTGGGCACGCCTGCTGATATCAGCGACGGCCACGGCGGAGTGATCACCGTAAATCCCGCCGGCTATCAGGCAGTACTGTATGTGACCATCTGCCTGTACATCGTTGCCCTGCTCTGCAGCTTCTTCCTTGTGGGAAGCGGCAAGAAGAAAACAGCAAAATAAAGTGATGTATTTTTCAAAGGGGCCGTCGTGATACCACGTCAGCCCCTTTACCTTCAACTTATATGGATGCCTCCCCGATCAGTACTTTCTTCCCGCAAAAAGCAAATCCGTATTTCCGAATTCAGTCTTCCGGAATCCCTCTTGCGATCAGATTTGCCTGATAATCCTTTTCATCGATCTGCCGCAACGCCTCCCGCACTGTGTCGGATAATTCCTTCTCATCTTCATCCTGCAACTTGAATTCTATAATAATGGCATTTCTTTTGATTCTATTGTTTGCAGCGGCCGTCTCTCTGAAAGAATCTCCTGCCGTATCACTGTTCTCTGATTCAGACTTTATCCGTGGTTCCAGCATCACATCATAGCGGCCAAATCCCCCTTCACAATAGGTGCAAACTGTATTTGTTGTTTATTTTATTCCAGTATATTCGCTTTTTATATAAAGTCAAATACTTTACGTCACCTGGTATCATTGATCTTGAAACGGTACGAACCCTATTGTGCCACATTGAATCCGTTATGGCATTCCGTCCGAACAATGTTATAATGTTGACGCAGAAGGACAATGCGTAAACTTCTGATTCCATGTGTGCAGAGGGGTACGAGATCAGATACAATGTATTGTAGAAAAAGACATTTTTCCGGGATCAATCTGTATTTGACTTTGCAGCAAATGTTTCGGGAGAATATATAACATTCTGGGAGGTGCATCATGGCGCTTACGAACAAATTGGGGATTAACGATTTTGCCGGTGAGATCAGAACCGTAAATCTGGCAAAGGGAAATTTTCGATTTGCTCCACTGATATACCTGGAAGCCGCTCTTGAAAATATAGATAAAATGCCACAATCCAGTTTTGACCAAATCATTGAAAAATATGTGGAAATGAATATCGCTCACCCTTTTCGGGAAGGCAACGGGCGCAGCACCGTATCTGGCTTGACCTGATCCTGAAAAAAGAGATCTGTCAGGTCAAAAATCCTCTCGCAAAAATCAGACACAAAGAGGTTTCGAGTGTCTATAGAACATGTCTGAATATGATTTCCACATCTCTATAACCAGATAATGTAGATCAATGTCAGAGCCAGTCCCACACAGAACATCAGCAGTCCGAAGGACAGACTTCTCTGGATGATCCGGTTATTCTCCTGAAATTCCGCGTTCCACATGGCGCAAATGTGGACATAATCTTTTCGCACAGGCGCCTTTCTTCGCCATGTATGATTGCCTACAAGCTGAAATCCATTCAACACCCTTCCCAAAACAAACGTCAGAATGTTCCCTTCTGGAAGCTCATGGGGCAGAGGGCTGTCCCGATATATGGTCTTTCGCAGGATCACCACCAGGGTATCCGTAAAACTGTCAAGCACTCTGCATAACACTGCAAAAATAACAGGAAGGATATTCAGCAGTAACGGTCTGTACAACAGTTCTTCCAGATCCAGCCACTGAGGCCACAGGTTCTCATATTCCTCCGTACCTTTACCGCTCTTTCGGATCAATACCTTTCTGACAAAAAAGACATAGACAATGACACCGACGGCAATGGAGATCAATCCGCCGCTCAGATTGTTCAGGCTAAAATATTGTACGGTCTGTGTAGGCTCCCCCATACCGGAAATACTCTGTGTCAAACCTGCTGCCCCCAGCGCCATCTCTGAAACTCTGCCGCCGTCTGCAAAATAATTCAGAAAGCCTTCCCCCAGCCTTGCTGCCCGGTCCATTGTCACGTGGGGAACCAGGCCCCAGAGAAAGAGGATCAACGCGCTTCCTCCCAGCGCGAATACAGAGCCCCCATCCATATATTTCTTCATTCCGTCATACTGCTCTTGAAGCTTATCATCCGCATTCTTTTCCACAAATACCGCCACATAAAGCTTCGTCATATAAGCCACGGTAAGCCCGCCCGAAATAAGGAACAGCCATTCCACGGATCTCATGATAATCCCGCCTCCATATTCTACAATGGCCTCGTGCAGCAGCGTCTTGCTGACATATCCTCCAAACAGCGGAATACCGCCGATAGCCAAGACCCCTGTCAGGAAAATCAGCTTTAACAGGGGCTTTTTTCTGCCAAAACCCCGTATCTTATTCAGATCCAGAAGATGAGTATTCATATAAACAACACCTGCCGCCATAAACAGCACAAGCTTTATCAGGGAATGGTTTACCATGTGAAGCACTGTTCCGTGTACTGCCAGAGCATTCTCCTCTCCCAGCATGCCCTGCATGCCGATCCCCACCAGGATAAACCCGATCTGGGACATAGAGGAACAGGCCAGCGTCCGCTTCAGGTCTATGGAAAATACAGCCAGCAACGCACCCCCCAGCATGGTGATCACACCGATCGCCAGTATCAGTCTTCCCCACATCGCATCGTACAGGAACAGATCACAGCTCAAAATCAAGATACCGTAGATTCCTGCCTTGGTCAGGATACCTGACAACAGCGCGGAAGCCGGTGCCGGAGCGACCGGGTGGGCCTTGGGCAGCCAGATATGCAGGGGAAAAGCGCCTGCCTTGGCTCCAAAGCCGAAAAGCATACAGCCTCCCGCCGCATAAAGTATTCCACGATTCTCAAAGCCTTCCGCCGCAGCCGGCAGATCAGCGATGACCACCGTCCCCAGATGATGATACAGCAGAAATATCCCCATCAGCATCACCAAACCACCCATTACCGCTACCGCGAGATACGTAGCCGCCGCCCTCAGGGAAGGTCTGTTTTCCTCCTGAGCCACCCAGACATAGGAGGTAAAGGACATGATCTCAAAAAAGATAAATGTGGTGTACAGATCCGCGGACAGAAAGACTCCCACGGTAGCTCCCAGGGTCCACAGCAAAAACAGATAAAACCGATTTACATTGTTATGATGCTTAAAATATTCCTTCGAAAGAATGGTGGTCATCATCCACATAAGCGCCGCCACACATCCGTAGATCAGGCGGAACCCGTCTAAGCGAAAGTTCAGTCCGAAACCGCAGATCTCAGAAATCGAAAAGGCCAACGAAACACGCCAGGGATCCCGGGGCATAGCAGATATATGGCACAGCATCGCCTGTCTATGGAAAATAAGAATCAAAAGTAATATTCCGACAAATTCCGCCACCACGGAAATGACGGCTGCCATATTACACCGCTTTCCGCAAAAATACGCAAGCAGCCCTGCCGCAAAGGGAAAGAAAACCAAAAAAGCTAATATACACTCAAATTCCATGTCAACCACCATGCCTCTCTGCAGAATCACAGGTCAGTACACAAAAGTCTGCGATTTTTGCATCCCGTTTTGGGACACTTTTCCAACTGCTTTAGAAAATCTCTTCCACGAGTCTGCTCACGCTATTCCTTGCAGGAACCGGATCACCGGACCGGAATGCAGCCCGAAGCAGAACATCACAATGATGAAAACTACAAGCGGCAGGATCATCAGCCAGTTGGGATCCCGCACATCCGATATGGTCTCATAGTCAAAATCCTTTCCCGGAAAAAAGGCCCGGACAACGACCGTAAGCATATACATTGCCGTAAGCAACGCGGAGATCATCAGAGCAGCCACTCCCACATAGGCCAACGGATTCTCACTTGCCACCGCCGCCCTGCACAGATTCCACTTGCTCACAAAACCACACAGTCCCGGTACTCCCATCAGGGCAAAAGCGGATATCGCAAAAATAACAAACACTTTTGGCATTTTCCGTCCGAAACCATTCAATTCGTGAACATAATTTCTCCCTGTCAAACAGATCACTGCCCCGGCACAGAAGAACGAACAGATCTTCATAAAGGAGTGGAACAGCATATGGGCCATTCCCCCGGTCATTCCCAGAGGTGTCATAATGACCACCCCAAACAAAATATAGGACAGGTTACTGACCGTAGACCAGGCAAGCCTTCGCTTAATATGAGTCTCCTTTAAAGCCCGACTGCAGCCGTATACAATTGTAATGATCACCAGTATCATCACCACATCCTGCGCCCACGTTCCCCGAAGCAGATCTGTTCCAAAACTGAAATAAGTCACACGCATTGTCGCAAAGGCTCCCGTATTTACCACCGCCACCGCATGGAGCAGCGCCGTCACGGGAGTAGGCGCCACACCGGCCCTCGGCAGCCAGGCGCTGAAGGGAAACATGGCTGTTTTCACACTGAAACCGCAAAAACACAGCACATAGATCAAAAGCAGCAGATTCGTCTTATCTCCTATTTTTACAGAATCAAGCACACCGCCCATGACAAAGGACGAGGTGGTGCCATATGTCAGGATAAAGATTATTCCGATAAAGGCAAACGCCGCTCCCCCCAGCA
>JAIEKC010000436.1:0-2334 GCA_029064505.1 Acetatifactor sp. | reverse complement strand
AGATGACATTGATCCTCAGGAAATTCTGAGACTGACCAGGTCGGATAAAAAGATGGAGGCGGGCAAGATCAAATTCATTCTGCTCAAAAAGATCGGCAAGGCAGTGATAGACAGAACCGTTACGGATGAAGAGATTCTGGCTGCCATCAACGAAATTTATTTCAGCGAAGAGGACGCTCATGAATAAGAGAATAAAAATGTTGTTGATCGATGTGATCATCGTGGCAGTATTGCTGGCTTTTGATCAGTATACGAAAAGACTTGCGATCATGTATCTGAAGAATAATCCGGCTAAGGTGCTCATAGACGGAGTGTTGGAATTGCAGTACCTGGAAAACAGAGGCTCTGCGTTCGGCATGTTGCAGAATCAGAAGTTTTTCATTCTGTTCGTGGGGATCGTATTCCTTATAGTGATTCTCTTTTTCCTGTTCAAGCTGCCGACGCAAAAGAAATACAATATTGTTCATATCCTGCTGTCAGTCGTGATAGCGGGCGGAATTGGCAATATGGTGGACAGATTCCGTTTTGATTATGTGGTTGATTTCATCTCTTTCGTTTTGATCAATTATCCGATCTTCAATGTGGCTGACTGCTATATCGTGGTGGCGATGATCAGCCTGTTTATCCTGTTCGCCTTTGTGTTCAAGGAGAAGGATCTGGAATTTCTGAACTTTAAGCAGAGCCGCTACCGAATGAAGGAGTAGTGGGAAAGGAGCATGTCTGAAAAGTGCTTTCCCGGATATGTGTCACACTTTGTGGGATGCAAGCCCCAATTGGGGAGGCGTAGTGGGACTACGGTGACCAATTGGGGCGCTGCAGGTCGCGAAGTGGGGCGTGCAGACCGGGGGAATGATTTTTCAAACACGCTCTTGGGAAAGATTTTAAAACACGCCCGAAGGCGGATGGTTGGGAGTATAAGACAACGGGAGAATACCGGATGGAACGTTTTCGGTTTGAGATAACGGAAGAGCTGGAGAATGAGAGGATCGATAAGTGTTTGTCAATGCTTATCGATTCTTTGTCGCGCTCTTTTATCCAGAAGCTCATCCGGGAGGAGGCGGTCACTGTAGGCGGGGTCTCTGTAAAGGGCAGTTACCGGGTGAAGGCGGATGACGTTGTGGAATTTGATCTGCCGGAATCTGTGGAACCGGATATTGAGCCCGAGAATATCCCCTTGGATATTCTCTATGAGGATAAGGATGTGATCGTGGTCAACAAGCCTAAGGGAATGGTGGTGCATCCCGCCGCCGGTCATTACAGCGGCACTCTTGTCAATGCGCTGATGTATCACTGCGGAAATGAGCTCTCCGGCATCAACGGCTGTATGCGCCCGGGCATTGTCCACCGCATCGACAGGGATACCACAGGCTCCATTATCGCCTGTAAAAATAATACCGCTCACCTGTGCCTTGCGGAGCAGTTAAAGGAACATTCCGTGAACAGGCGGTATGTGGCGATCTGCTGCGGCTATGTGGAGGAAGATGAGGGCGTTATTGCCAAGCCCATCGGGCGTCATCCCACAGAGCGGAAGAAAATGGCCGTCAATGAACGGAACGGCAGGAGCGCGGTGACGCATTACCGTGTACTGCAGCGATTTGAAAAGTATACTTATATCGAATGCAGGCTGGAGACGGGAAGGACCCACCAGATCAGGGTACATATGGCAAGCATCGGTCATCCTCTTCTGGGGGACGAGGTCTATTCCAACAGAAAATGTCCTTTTCATTTGCAGGGACAGACACTCCACGCAAAGACATTGGGATTTATCCATCCTTCCACGGGAGAGTATGTGGAAGTGGAGGCGTCTCTGCCCGAGTACTTCCGTCATCTGTTGGATATTTTGTAGCAGTGTTCTTTATAAGCGGGGGAATATGATATGAGCATTGAAATATATACGACTGTTATCATCTGGCTCTATACGGGATTATTCCTGCTTTCTATTCCGGCAGGCGCCGTGGAAATCTGGAACCGGATACGAAAGAAAACATCAAATTACTGGAGAGGAATAATTCCCTGCTCCATCCTCTATCTGATTTCGGCTTTATTGAGCACATTTGCCGCGTCCATAGCTTATGATGATCCGTCTGATCCCAATTATGCGAGATATGAAAACTGGAAATTGCACGATTTTATCTTACATGACATCAGAACACTCATAATATGGCTTTGCATCGGAATGCTGCTCTATTTGATATCTAAAAGGTTATCAGGAAAAAGATCGATCATATCCGGATCCGTAAAAACCGGATTCACAATAATATGCCTGTTATTATTTATGATATTGATAATTTTGTCGGTGGTGAAGGCATAAGAATATCGTTATGATGACGGCGA
>JAIEKC010000435.1:0-4913 GCA_029064505.1 Acetatifactor sp. | reverse complement strand
GTGATCCGCTGCCACAACCCCAGGTGCATCACCTCCATCGAACAGGAACTTCCCCATATCTTCTATCTCGCAGATGCGGACAAGGAGACATACCGCTGTAAATACTGCGAGGAGAAATATACGGAAAGCGATAAATAGCAATAGGCATAACCGCCCGGGAATCGTCGGGAAATCATTTTGAAACATTGCACAGGATTTTCCTTTAGAGCGTGTCACACAGGATCAGAAGCATGACGGACCATGCAACCGATCCTGTGTGATGCCATGGAAGAAAAAGACCGGCCGTACCAAAGGCTGCAGCCGGCAGTTAGGAACCGCCGCCGGTTGGCTGCAGGGGAAACGAGACGATACCGGACGGCATTGACTTCCGCAGTTCATCACTGGCTTTAATCCTGTTATAAATTTCCAGCCCTTCCTTTCTGCCAAATAAATGCAGACTGCTCAGGTAGATCACCTTTGCATTCTTTTCCTGTCCCTCTATCATATCCTGAATCTCTTCTATCCTGCTCTCATATTCTGTTCCCGTAAACAGATCCCGCAGAGTCTGCTTCACCCGCATCCTTTCCGCATAAGCCGTGTAATATCCGCCGATGGTCACTTTTTCACGCAGGTGCCTCAAAGTTTTGGTGCGCTCATTGTTTTCGTTTCCGCTCACAATGCCATCCTCAATACAGGAGGATATCAGTATCCTCCTCTTTCGGAGCGCTCTCTTCTCCCAATAATCCCGGACAGCCTGAAACCCGCCGTCATTGCTGACCACTACCGCAATGCCGCTGTATCCGCCGCCCATCAGCTCGCCAAGCCTTGATGTGATATAAAAGTCCAACGCGTTCTTTCCTGTCTTACAGAGCTTACAGATATCAAAGGCACACCCGGAGGCGGTGATATTTTCCAGCATTCTCTGCTCCATGTGTCTCTTCGCTTCACTGTAAAATACAATAACCTGATCCTGTGCATCCAGAAAATCGCACCCCCTCATCCCCGCATTTCCCACATTTTCATAATCAACCAGAAACAGCATGTCTGTTTTCCCACCCTTCTCATAAAAACGGCCTATATGTTCCGCCTCAAAGCAACAGATGATCTTCATATTCTATTTTACGATACCCCTTATCTTCTGTCATTGAAGTCATAGTTCAAAATCAGCCGCAAAAACCGTATCCCGGATGATCACTTCCCGAAAAACAGTTTCTTCACCGCAAGGGTGTTCAGGATCCTGCCGCTGCCCCACTTCCACAATCTGTCCTGCCCATCCATCTTGCGCACGCATGGCAGTTGTGTCACAGCACTTCTGACCTTTCGGACTGGCGTTACTCCTCAAAAGGACTCTTCCCATTCGCGCAAAAAGAGCGTCTCAGATGTGCAGACTGCACATTTGAGACGCTCCGGCGAATCACTGTGATATAGAGCGGATCATCTGCAAAGTTCGGCAACCGTCTCATTGATGACCTTGCCGTCGGCCTTGCCCTTCAGGACAGCCATCACCGCTTTCATGATCTGTCCTTTGTTCTTCGTCTCCAGAAGCTCCGCGAAGTTACTTTCAATATACGCCTTTACTTCCTCCGCCGACATCATTTTCGGCGCATATTCCGCGATGACGTCATACCTTTTCCGGTATTCCTCCTTCAGGTCCGTGCGCTCCGCGGGACAGGTGTCCAGCTGCTCCTTCGCTGTCTTTAACTCCTTGATGATCACCCTGTCCACCAGTTCTGAGGGCACATCCTCCCTGCATCCCTCATCGATAGCCGCTTTCTTCACTGCGGATACCAATGACGAAATAGCGTCCTTTCTCTCCTTGTCCCTTGCCTTCATAGCGGCAACCATGTCACCTCTGAGCTGTTCCAATTCCATTGTCTCTAACCTGCCTTTCTGATCGTTGTTGTTTTATAGATTATAACCACTTTTTTAACTCAGTGCAACTCTTTCACTTATATGAAACGTATTTGCAGCCTCCCCCACAAACCGCAGAAATTCCTCTCCCGCCAGCGGCCTGGAAAAATAATATCCCTGGATATACTCAATTCCCAGCTCCACGATAGCTTCCATCTGCTCCGCCGTCTCCACACCTTCCGATACGATCTCCAGCTCCATATCATGGATCATGCGCATGGAGGCTTCCATGACGAATCTGGCCTTCCGGTTGGCAAAATACGCCTGACTCATATCCCGGTCAAACTTCACAATGGAGACCGGCATGTCAATGATATAATTCAGGTTGCTGGCACCGCTTCCGAAATCGTCCAACGAAAACTTCACGCCATGATCGATCAGTATCTGCATGTTCTTCAACAGATTTTTCCTGGTATGTATGGATGTTGATTCGGTGATCTCCAGATTGATGCAGGCGGGATCCAACCGGTATTTTTCCATGATCCTGATATAAGTCTCAGCCAGCTTTATCTCCTCACACTGCCTCACGGAAAGATTTACCTCCACATACCGGATTCCGTACCTTTCCCTCAGTTGATTTTCTCTGATAAAGGCACAGACCTTATCAAACACAATCTCGCCGATCAGAGAGATAAGCCCGCTCTTCTCCGCCACAGGAATGAATCTGCCCGGCGGCACGATACCGCCGTCTTTATCACGGATCCGCACCAGCGCTTCCGCAGATACAAATTTTCTTTCCTTTGTGGAATAGATGGGCTGATAGAACACCTCGATCCGGTCCTCTTCGATAGCCGACTGAATCAGCCCTACCGTCTCTTCCCGCTCCTTGTAATGCCTGATCTTCTCTTCATCCAGAATAATGCTGTTCTCCTCCGGATTCTCCCGCTTTCCGATCCTAAAATGGCGCAGCATCAGGAACAGCTCACCCACATTCCGAAGCAGCAGAGAATCCGGCAGCAGGACATAATAAGGCAATACCTTCGCTTCACTGTCACTGCCCCTTTCCGCCTGATGGCTTTCTATGTGATCCCTTATCTCCCCGAACACTTCCTGCATGCGCGCCGCATCATTCACAAGGAACACCAGCTCACGCTCCAGCGTCTTAAAGACTTTTACATCCTTCATTTTATCCGCGTAACGTGCGATGCTGCGGAGCGTCATATCCGTGTATGCGGAATGATTCCCCTTTTCGGCGGATGTGGCATCGTTCAATGCCAGCAGCATTGCGGAAAACATCTTATGCTTTTCGTAGTGGAGCTTCGTGTACTCTCCCAGCGCGTGCGCATTATACGCCCCCGTCTCCCGGTCAAGGTTCGCCTCCGGATTTTCCAGCTCGAAAAACAGGATGACCATACCCAGCACTGATGCAAATCCTACCAGCAGCAGCCTGGCATTGAGAAACTGCGTCACCGCCGCAACGATCCAGATACACATCCAGATCACAATCGCTCTTCTTCTCTTGGGATTTATCTCCTTTCCCTTCACTCCCACCTTGTACAGTGTCGTAAATACGAAGAGAAGAGCAAAAATATACGTTGCCGTACAGCTTGGTCCATACGTATAGACAATATCCCCGTCCAGATAATAGCGGATCGGCAGACTGTAGATGAGAACCGTTCCGGTCAACACGATCACCGTATAAACCCTGTTCTTCTTCCTGCGCTCCGCCCGCGTTACAATAAAATCGGTACTGGAATAGCTCAGTCCGAAATACCCTACCCAGATCAGGGACACTATGTATGTCTTGCAGATAAACGCCAGCAGAAATCCCGATATCATCTCCCGGTTGCAGATTGCCGCCACAGATGTGATATCCATAATGACACAAAAGGTTGTGACTCCCATAGTCGTCAAAAACAGCTTCTCCGACTCCAGCCCCAACGTTTTCTGTCTCAGGGAAAAATACCAGATCAGCAGCAGGATCACGATGCCACAGCATTGTACTTGTATATTCATATTCTCCGTTCCTTTACCTGTATTTATAACGGTTTTTTCCTATATCGGATTTATTATACTATATTTTTCCCTTTTTTGCTCCTTATTTTTTATTCTCTCCGATATAATGCGCTTTTTCTCTGATCATCGCCTCCGAGATGCCCAGAACTGCAAACATCAGCGGAGTGGAAACCGTCTGTTGAAAACTGACGATTCCGTAAGCACAATATCCAAAAACGGCCAGAAGTCCCAAAAGCACAAAGGAATTTCCGCCTTCACGCTTCCACAGACGGGCAAAGGCCGTTACAAAGATCCCCGCATAGGAGACCAATCCCAGAATCCCCTGATTTATCAGCATATTCAACCACTCATTATGGGCATTCGCGAAAAGGGCCGTCTCCCAATGGCCGGTGGGATGGACGATATCATTTACGGGATATTTGGCGTAAACGGCATTGCCGAAACAGTCCGGCCCCACCCCGATCCACTTATCCCAAAAGCTCCCCTGCCTGAAGGTTCCCAGACTCATACGCCACAGCGCGCCCCTGTCATTTCCCCAGGAATCTGTAATACGGAGCAGACTCTTTTCTCCCAACATGACCCAGACGCTTTCCCACACCTGACACGCCAGAAAAACAGCTGCCCCAGCCACAAAGATCACCCCTGCGGCACACAGGACCGCCTTTTTTATCTTTCTGTTCCTCAGCCTGTCCCTGTACCCCTTCTTCTCCCGAACCCACACTGTCATGAACAGCATCACAAGAAAGATCAGAACAGGCATCCACCCCTCCCAAAAAAGGAAACCGCTCAATGTACCATCCTCCGCCAGGATCATCCCTCTGAACCTGACGCAGTATTTTCCCAAAAGAGCCGCCGCAGGACAGCAGATCAGCAACTCCAAAAAGCCCAGAAATCTCCTTCTGTCATCCAGTGACCGGAAAAGAACTACTGCCATCTCCGCAAGAACGATCAGATATCCCCCCTCACTCCCCTGCGTCAGGATCGTCCAGAAGAAAAGAAAACTCTTTTACACAACTCCGCGCCCACGAGCCGTGAAGGAGTCGGGGTTGGCGGGTGTGTGGTGATAA
>JAIEKC010000434.1:0-7955 GCA_029064505.1 Acetatifactor sp. | reverse complement strand
GTGTTTGAAAAATGCTTTCCCCGGGGTGTGCGTCACACTTTGTGGGATGCAAGACCCAATTGGGGAGGCGTAGTGGGACTACGGTGACCAAATTGGGGCGCTGCAGGCCGTTATCTCCCCTTCAACAGGAAACACTTTCATAAGTAACACAATCTTTTCTCTGCCCTGCTTCCGCCACACTGACAAAATTCCTCAGGATCCGCATACCCACATCGGAGCTCTTCTCCGGATGGAACTGGCAGGCAAATACATTGTCCTTTTCCACAGATGCGTGAATATATGTGCCATAAACAGTTGCCGCCGTCACGATTTCGGGATCAGACGCCTGTAAATAATAAGAATGCACGAAATAAACATGGGAATTTTCAGGAATCCCCTGAAAAAGCCGTCCCTCATTGGGAAAGCTCAGATCATTCCAACCAATATGGGGAATCTTCAATCCCGACTGCACCGGGATCCGCAGAATCTTCCCCTCCAAAATATGCAGTCCCTCCACACCCGGACTCTCCTCGCTGCTCTCAAACAGGAGCTGCAATCCAAGACAGATGCCCAAAAAGGGAATCCGCGCTGCCACAGTCCGGCGGATCACCTCCACCAGACCATAAGAATGCAGCTTTTCCATGGCATCTCCGAAAGCTCCTACACCGGGAAGTATCACACCGTCCGCATGAAGAATAGTATCCTCATCTCTGGTTATAACAACTTCCTGACCCAGATATTGGAGCGCCTTTTCCACACTTTTGATATTACCTGCGTCGTAGTCAATGATCGCTATCATATTGCTGACCTCTCTGCTCGGGAACCGCTCAAAAACTTGCAAACGGAACGTGTACCGAATACCCACAAGTTACTATTAACAATTCCTCACTGTACCGAAGTGTTGGTATCAATAAAATTGCCTTCCGGAAGCTCCGTCTCCTCAGGAAGCTCATCCTGAAGAGGCGCCTCTGTCTCAGGTTCCGGTTCATTCCATGAACCGTAGCTCCCGCCCTGAACGATCATATTGACCTGCCTTGTATATTCAATGTCGTCAGGTTCCGCCGCAATTGCTCTCGCCTGATCCTCCGTCAAACCGTAATTCTCGTAGAGCAGGTTCAGGATCGTTGCATACTCCTGCGCCACCTCGCCTCCGGCATTCCACTGTATCGCATATTCATAAAGCGACGGATAATCATTGACAGACTGTATCAAACTGTCAAGAGCCTCCAGGCCCGCCCCTTCTGCCGTCAGCATCTCATACTCACTGATCCACAGGCGGATAGTAAGAATACTGGCTGACTTTCCGTACATTACCTGCTCGTTTTCATTCAGGTCCTTGCCAAACAGATTCTGATAACAGGTTCGGTAATCACCTGCATAATATGCGTCCCTGGCATTCTTCTTGTCCGTAAAGTCTACAGCCGCAAACACGATAACAATGATCGCTGCTCCCAGCGACAAACAGATCAATGCTATAGGCAGAACCTTCCTGGGACTGAGCTTCCTGCCGGGCTCAACAGGCTCTTCTTCCTTGGGCGGCTTCTCCTTTTTAGGCTTCTTAGCCTTCTTTTTCTTCTCCTGCTTCTCCTCGCCGCCTTCCTCGTCCTCGTCTCTGGCAGACGCGTCTGCCTTCTTGACTTTCTTTTTGCCCTTTTTCCCTTTCTTATCCTTCTTATTCTTTTCCTTATCCAGATCCTCTATGATCCCCTTATTTTCTTCGGAAAGCTTTATGTTCTCGTTTTCTTCCTCTTCCTCATCCTCCTCGGTCAGGAACTCCAGAAAACGAGAGAAAAATCCCTTTTTCCTCGGCTTTGTCTCTTCCTCATCTTCCCCTGTCAATTCCCTGATCCCAGTCACGTCATCGCCGTCTAACACCATGAAATCAGGCAGGTCGGAAGTTCCTCCGCCGGCCATCATAGCGCTTTCAGCATCTGAACTGTCCCCGAACAGATCGTTAAGATCTATTCCCAGATCATTGTTAACAGAAGAACCGCCCGATGCGGTATTCTGGGCCGCAGAAGCATCTTCGTTCTCAGCCGGAATAATGTTCTCAACCTTTGCGTCATAATTACCGGTAGCACCGGAAATATTCTCTGCCCCGTCGATCTTGCCCGCCTCTGAAAGAATCGAATCCAGAAATGCGGTATCTACAGGCTCACCTGCATCTGACGTCGTCCCGGCAGATTCCGCTCCACCTGGCACACCATCCACCCCCTGAACGCCATCCTTACCCTTTCCGGCCGCTTTTCTTGCGGCTTTTTCTGCTTTCCTGGCTTCTTTTTTCGCTTTTCTGGCAGCCGCCTTTTCTTCTTTAATACGTTTCTTCTCCATAGCTTTCTGTTGTTTGGGAGACAATTGCTCCTCTGCTCCATCCATATGATCTGTATTCATTTCAGTGCGGGATCCTCCTGCAGCTTCATCCTGCACTGCTCCCCGCAAAATATCTTCAATCTCTTCTCCGACAGCTTCGTTATTATCCGATTTCTCCAATAAATCCTGAATCTCCTGCAATTCGCTGTCCTGTGTTCCCTCGAGCAAGTCTACCACATCCCCCTGGAACACATCCTCCGAACCGGCAACACTCTCCTCTGGCATTTTCCTGTTCCCCTCCAGAAGCTTCTCAATATCGTCCTCAGTCATGTTGGAGATATCTACCGACTGCAGAGAATCCGATCTGTTCCCTGGAGACGCGACATCAGAGAAATCCGCCACGGATGCCCCGGCAGATATCCCCGTATCCCCTGCATCCTCAAAACTTTTTAGAAGCTCCGCCAGCCCGGAATCATCCACAGGCGTCCCCAAAACATCATTATCCTCATACGCTTCCAGGTCGTTTGACATTTCGGACAATTCAGATCCCCCCGGCATGTCAGACGTACCGAACAGATCCTGCATTCCGGACAGTCCCATATCCGTTCCCATCACCCCTCCACCGCCTGTCTGCGCAGCGCTTATGTTCCCTGTGTCCCGTGAAGCTGCAGACTCCGCATCGTCCTCCTTCGGCCGTTCTATTCCCCCATTCATCAGATTTTCCAATAACTGATCTAAGTAATCCTCTTGTGAAGGCATAAGTGTATCCTCTTCTTTCTAAATGATCTGGTGCTCTATCCGGTCAGTAATTGGACTTGTAGGCCGCATGGAGTACCAGTCCTCCCCCGCTGTATAAAAATACAGTTGCTTATAGTTTATCACAGGTTTCTCAAGCAATCAATCGCATTCTGTGATATTCCCTGACCTTTCCCCCTTAATTCTTCCGTCAAATGATACAATTTTTCATTGATTCGATAAAATTCCGCCTTCTGATTAAAAAAAGTCGCCTTCTCAAAAGGAAATCTTATAACCGTGGGAAATTTCATTCCGACGCCAAGCTCCAGGATCACCACTTTGCGGTTCAATGTCCCCTGAAGCCACTTCATATAGACACTCCACTGCTCCAAGTACCCCTTTTCGTCATAATTCTCCGCATAAATGTTATTTAATACCATCGGGTTCCCGCATTCTTCGCAATTTCCGAACCTGCCCAATTTATCCGGACTGAACTTCTCCGCATACAGATCACCCATCACTTCTTCCAACAGACATCTGTCCTCGTCGGACAGCAAAACCGGCGCTTTGCCGCAGTCTGCCGCACATTGCAGCTTTGCAGGACCGCCGCAGGGCATCACCAGCCCCCCTGTCTTCCAGGGAGTATTGGCAATGGAAGCGTTCATCGCCACCGAGATCACAAAATAATTCTTTTCCGCAAGTATATCCGCGAACTTTTCCAATACCACACCGGTATCCGCATTCGACCTGCGCTCACAATAATCATCCCATGCAGGCAACAGCCAGAGCATTCCTGCCGTATGCAATGTCTCTTTCCCCTTTTCGTATTCCGGAAGTTTCCGGATATCTGCCGGACATTGAAATTCCTCCCCCAAGCCCACCAGAACCATCTCTGCGTCTTCTATCCTCTTCCTGATATTATCTGATCCCATCACTATCCCATATTCCCCCGAATCATTTTTTCATTACAAGTCGTCATTCACGAAATACTGCCGCCCGTTTCAAGGCGGCAATACCCCGGCGGTTTTCCAGTCTGATACCTGCTTTTTCCACACCGGTAAAAAGGCTGGGATGCTCCCAGCCTTTTACTTACACTTTATTAACCCAGATGATTATCTTCAACCAACTGATCTACTATTCTCACCAGATTACCGATTTCAGGTTTGGACAACTGTGCGTCCGCTCCCAGCGCATCACCCTTTCTCTTCATCTCATCATTAACCAGAGAAGAGAAGATGATGATCGGAATATGAGCTGTTGTTTCATCAGATTTAACAAGCTTTGTCAGTCGATGTCCATCCATCTCAGGCATCTCAATATCGGTAACAATAACACCTACATGCTCCTTCAATGTTCCGTCTGCTTTGCACTGGGTGATCACATCATATGCCTTCTGGCCATTTTCGGTATGTATCAGATTGGTATAACCGGCTTTCTTCAGTGAGTCAACGATCAGCTTATTCAGCAAAGGAGAATCCTCTGCGATCAGGATCGGGACATTGCTTCTCTTTCTCTCGCCTAACTCCAGAATATCAGACAGCTTAAGTCCCGTCTCAGGATTGATATCCGTCACGATCTTCTCAAAATCGAGAATGATGATCAGCTTGCCATCCTTCTTGATAATACCGGTGGACACGCTCTCTTCCGTTGTGGAGATCGTAACATCCGGTTTAATGATATCTCTCCAAGATACTCTGTGAATTCCCAATACATTCTCAACATGGAACGCAATATTAAGCTTGTTAAAATTTGTAATTATGAACAATCCGCTGGGTTTCGACTCGCCACGCCCAAGACAATTCTTCAGATCGATCGCTGTGATCATTGTCTCACGCGGCATAAAAATACCTTCAATACTGGGATGAGCATTGGGCACAGGCGTCACAGGCTGATATATAATGATCTCCTTGATCTTTGCTACATTGATGCCGTAAGAATTGCCCGCCAAAGTAAATTCCAGAATTTCAAGTTCGTTTGTGCCGTTTTCCAGTAATATTTTAGTATCCATCTTTCTCCACCTCGTTGCTTTCACCAGTAAGAGCCACATGGCTCTTTTAAGTTATTATAGCAAACTTATTGAAAAAAGAAAACTATTATCTGATAATTTTGTAAAAAAATTTTATATATTTTCATTCCGTATGGTTTCCACAATATTTTTGCTGTGAAATCTGCTCATTGAGTAATTCATGATGCAGAACAGCAGCAGGAACACCGCCGCGGCAGAGATGAGGATCCCCCCTGCGGGAAGTTTATACCCTGTCTCCAGCCCGGCTCCCATGGTCTTATGAAAGCCCAGAGAGATCAGGATTCCCAGCAGGATGCCGAACAAAAGTCCTTTTCCTCCGTAGAACATACCCTCCAGCCAGATCATCCGCCTGAATTCTTTTCTGGTCATTCCCACGGACTTACACATGGCAATCTCAGGCGCGCGGAGCTCCATATTAGTGGTGACTGTATTGAAAATATTAGTCACTCCGATCAGCGATACCACGATGATAAATCCATAGAGGAAGATCGCCACTGCCAGATACATGCCCCTGCTGGAGCGGTACTCTCTGTCATAATTATAAATGTTAAAATCTCTCAGATTGAAATCACGCCTGATCGTCTCCTCTATAGCATCCGCATCCTCACAGCAGATATAGACGCCTATATCCTGCGCATGCCTGCCGGGATCATGAGCTTCCCACCAGCTTTCGCTGACGATCAGCTGCACATTATTATGAATGCTGCCGCTCATACTTATGGGCAGTATATCTGTCTGAAGGAGAACCGGGATTTCATATACCTCTCCTGTATCGTCATCCATAAAGTCAATCATGTCACCGCTGTGATATTCCGCAATATTCCCCTCATAGTGATGCCATTTCTTATTGTCACGTGTCTCATATTCATAACGGGCGATCACAATAGCCTTGTCTGTGGCCGTCTCAGGATCCACCCCCAGGTCTCTGCAGTAACGCTCATATCCTTCCTCTCCCAGAGCTACGACAATAATGACCTCCCCCGCTGCCTCATTTCTTCCAAACAAGTTCAGGTACTCCTGTGTAAAAGGAATATCCATCTGCCCGTATCCCGCAGTATAATAATGCCAGCGTCTGATCTCCGCCCTCTCCACTCCGTCCAACGCCGCAATGGCTTTCGCCTGCTCGTAGCTGTCCTCATCATAAATATAAGCCAAAAGCTGATATTGGGACGCATCATAATAAAAGGTTGTGGCAAAGGCTACCAGCCCGATAAAGCTGTACACTCCTATGAACACCGCCACACTTACCACAATGGATATCACGGTAGTGCGGTATTTTACCTTCGCGCGCTGGAGATTCCGGTATGCCAGCTTACCCCCAATGCCGAATAACTTCTCAATGATCTTCGGGCAGCGCAGCTCCCTTCTGCTGATCTTCACCGTACTGTCAGCCCGGATTGCGCTGATGGGTGTCAGCCTGGCCGCACGCCGGGCGGAGCCTGAAGCCGACAGATATACCGTGAGCAGGGCAAGCAGCGCCGCCAATACGATAGCGGGAACCGACAGGCTGAAGATCAGTTTTACCCCCAGCTGCGACTCCATCATACCGCCTGTAACCTTTACCACCACAACTGTCGCCAGAATCCCGCTCAGTATACCCAGAGGAACTCCCACTGCCGCCTGGAATCCCGCCTCATAGTATATGATCTTCCTCTGCTGGCCGGAAGTGGTTCCCACGGAAGCAAGCCTTCCGTACAGCTTCATCTTCTCATTCAGTGCGATCAAAAAGCTGTTGCGGATACAAAATACACTGGTGATGATAATGATCAGTATCGCTATCACAGCCATGCCGTATAACATATTCATGGTGGTTGAGGAAAAACGCATCAATTCCCATCGCACTACATTATGGTTCTCCGCCGCTGCATATGCGATCCGGGAGATTTCACCCCTTCCTCTCTGTACCAGTCCCTCATTACTCTCATACTCTTCCAGTGATATTCCCAACAGCCCCGCAGTCACCCGGTCCCCATGCTTCAGGGCGTCCTTTGTGTAGCTGACATAAACCTCCAGACTTTCCGCGTTTTCTGTGTTTTCCATATAAGTGAATACAGAATATCCCGGAGCAGACCGTGCCTCCACCTGGAAATTGGGACGCTCTATTATTCCGACGATCGTATATGTCTTCTCATAAGCGGGAACAAAATTCTCCTCCTCTTCCATATAAGGATTGCTTTGATTCAGAAAATACCCCTCCGAAATCCGCTCTCCCACCTGAACCGTCAGCGTGTCTCCCACTCCCAGATCCACATCTCCGTTGCTGTGGATATGTCTGCTGATAACGATCTCATCTTCATTCCAGGGCATCCGTCCTTCCGACAGCTCCAGAGCCATGGCCCGGATCCCGGAGGCATCCACCGCCCGGATATAGATGTAAGGCTTATCCGGATTGGTGCATCCCTCCAGAACCGCATAGCCGATTTCCTCCGCCAGTCCGATTTTCTCAACATTCTGATTATTCTGAAAATATTTCAGATTCTCCTGTGCCACACCGGTAAAAAGGTAATGAAAATCTCCGTTATCCTTCTTTTCCAGTACGATCATACTCTCCCGAAAGCTCGACGCCATACACGCCACCGCAGTGATCAGCGCCGTGGCCAATATAATGCCGATAATTGTTACTGCCACGCGCTTCCGGTTCTCTTTTATGGAACGGTAGCAGCATTTTTTCAGTACATTCATCATGACACCCCCCTGTCCGTCTTAATGAAGCCTTCCACGTGCATTTGAAAATACTTTTCTCTCAAAACTGCACCTCCCTGCTCCCGTTCCGCACGCGGCCGTCCTCAATAACAAGCACTCTGTCCGCCTGCTTTGCCAGCTCCAGGTTGTGGGTGATCATGATGATGGTCTGTTCATATTTTTTTGGACGCTTCTTTCAGAAGAGAGATCACCTCTCTGCTGT
>JAIEKC010000433.1:0-4424 GCA_029064505.1 Acetatifactor sp. | reverse complement strand
GGGATGTCGGACGGACTGGAGTGGGCTGTTCATATCCTGCGCATCAGAACCCATGAAGCGGCTTCCCACACTATTTTAAGCTGCCTGACCTGGAAAAAGAAGGAACTGTCAGAGGACAATACCGGTGCGGAGAACCGGAGAATCCTGCAGGAGCTTCTGGATCAGGGCGGAACCATCAGAATCGGGCAGCCGGGAACTTATGAGATTGAGGATACTCTGTATCTGAAGGACCATACGCATCTGCTGCTTGGTAAGGGCGTAAGATTTAAACGTTCGGCTTCCAGTGTGGGTTCCTTTTTCCTGACCAACAGAGGAGCCTTTACCAGAACCTGGAATACGGATATTACCATAGAGGGACTATGGCTGATCACCGATGGAGTGGACGCCAGATATAATGCGGCAGTGTATGGTCTGACCGGGGAAATTTCCCTTTTCTATGTCAAAAAGCTGAGAATATTTGATTTTACCTGTATGGATCTGCCTCCCTTAAGCTTTGGGATTCATATCTGTACCTTTGAGGATATTGTGCTGGAACGCCTTCAGATTGAGGGACGAAAGGATGCGGTACATCTGGGCACCGGAAAACAGTTTGTGATACGGCATGGTATCTTCCGTACCTTCGATGATCCGGTAGCGTTGAATGCTCACGATTACGCAGTGGCAAACCCGCAGATGGGCTGGATCGAGGACGGGCTCATTGAAGATTGCTATGATCTGGCGGATAAGGATACTACAGGTTATTTCTGCCGTATTCTGGCTGGATCCTGGGTGGACTGGTATCGGGGCATGGAAATCCAGAATTCCGACACGGTTGTAAGCGGCGGAAGAGTATACCGTGCTTTCCAGAAGCCGGACGGCACGATTTATAAGTCAATGACCGCGCCTGCTCACACGGAAGGAATGTGCACACTGGATGGTATTCACTGGGTGATGGTGCAGGAAGAGGCAGTATATAACTGTGGGTGTCGCAATCTGCATTTTAAGGATATTCATCTGCAGAAGGTCAGGGAGACTGCATTGTCTATTCATTTTGACCACGATAGATTTTCGCGAAGTGTTTACCCGGGCTCTTCTATGCCGGTACAGGAGAATATTCTTTTTGAAAATGTGATGGTGCAGAATGAAACTGCCTGTCTGGTGCGCAGCATTACACCGGTAGATACCGTAAAAATATGCAATAGTGTCATCGGCACAAAAACAGGTGGTAACAGTTCCATCCGCCTGGAAACCTTGCCGGGAGAAGAGGGACGTTACTCCAGGACACAGATTCTGCTCCAGGGCAATACCTGTTACGGCGAACCGGATTCCATCGTAGAGTGTGAGGATGGACGCTCATATCAGCTTACGGCAGTTGGAAATCTGATTCTGGAACAGAGTTAAAACAGTGATACATAAGAGAATAACCGACATCCTGCGGATCTATCCGGCAACGAAAGCCGGAAAGCTGACAGACAGAGTTGGAATGTTCAGAGTTAAAAAAGGGGCGTTTGCAGCGTGGGTATTCGGTCAAGTGTCTTTTTTATCATAAATAAAAGTATTTGCAAGAAGGCATGAGTATGGTAAAATATTAACGCGGATGTATTATGTCAACTTCCGGTTTCATGTGCGCTGAAGTGCATGCAAACATGGTAAGTCACCCCGCTGCATTCGTTAAATGTGTATGCAAGCATGTTTACCTGACTCATTGTTCGCGGGAATAAAATATTAGCAAAGGCCGGAGCAGGCAGATGAAGTCAATTTTCACCAGGAAGAGCAGGACCATTCGTATATGCTGCCTGATGACCGATCAGATGAGAATGACTGGGATAAGGAGGACTAAGACTTGGAAAAATTGCAATTGACAGACCTTTTTGATATGGGGACTCTTCAGCGGATGCAGGATGCTTTTTCTTCCGCCTTAAGTATTTCTTCAGGAATTTCCGATGAGAACGGAGTCGCAATGACAAGGCATGCTTCTAATTGTGAGTTCTGTTCCAAGTATACAAAAGGATCGGAAGAAGGCTTGAAGAGGTGCCGGCTCTGCGATAAACAGGGCGCCGAGCAGGCAATGAAAAACGGCGGAACGATGTTATATACCTGCCATGCGGGACTGATGGATTATGCCGTGCCGATCGTGGTGGAGGGACAGTATTTGGGATGTATTCTCGGCGGCCAGGTCCTGCATGAACCCATGCCCGAGGAAAAGGCCCGGGCGTATGCGGAGGAACTTGGTATTTCACCGGACGAATATGCGGAGGCGGCAAAGAAGATACCGATCATTTCCAGGGAAAAATTGGAGAGTACTGTGGAGTACTTATACAATACGGTAAATCTGCTATTTCAAATGGCATATGAGAGGCATAAAACTATGCAGATGAGCAATGCCATAGAGAGGGAGGCTCATATGAAGTCGGATTTCCTGGCAAACATGAGCCATGAGATCCGCACCCCCATGAATGCGGTGATCGGTATGGCGGAGATGGCCCTGAGGGAGGATCTGCCGCCCGCTGCCAGAGAATACATAAAACAGATCATGGCATCCGGGAAAACCCTTCTTGCCATCATTAATGATATTCTTGACTTTTCAAAGATCGAAGCGGGGAAAATGGATATTACGCTGGCGGAGTATGAACCCTTTGCCATTGTAAAGGATATTGCCAATGTGATCATGACCAGGATCCGGGATAAGAAACTGGAGTTTATCGTGGAAGTGGCGCCTGATATTCCGAAGCAGCTGATGGGCGACAGCATCCGTATCCGCCAGGTCATCATCAATCTGGCCAACAATGCGGTCAAGTTCACCAAGGTGGGTTATGTTTATCTTTCCATAGGCTATGAGAAGAAATCGGACCGTGAGATCCTGTTAAAAGTTATGGTGGAAGACTCGGGAATCGGGATCAAGAAGGAGGATATGGGGAAACTTTTCCATTCCTTCCAGCAGGTGGACAGCAAGAGAAACCGTAATGTTGAAGGAACCGGTCTGGGTCTTGCCATTTCGAAGCAGCTGGTTTCACTGATGAACGGTCATATCCACGTAGAGAGCGAATATGAAAAGGGAAGCCGTTTTTCCTTTGAAATTCCCCAGTTCGTGATAGACGATACGCCTTCGGTAGAAGTGGGAAAAGCCGCGGCAAAGGTGGCAGGGGTATTTTGCACAAATAAATACATGCGGGCTCATATGAAAAGGATGCTGGAGCTTCTGAATGTGGAGTGTCTGATGGTGGAGCAGAGGGAGGACTTCAAGCTTCTGGAGGAGAAGGGGGCGGAGTTTTTCTTTATGGAGCTGGAAGATGACAGCTATGCCTCTGTTACGAATGATTACATGACGTCCCATCCCGATATGACAGGGGTATGGATAACCGGTTTCGGCAGAAAGATCAAACCTTTTCAGAAAAATGTCATGGCAGTCCAGAAACCTCTCCATATTATGGATCTGGCCAGAATACTTGCCCATGAAGATCTGCATGGCGAAGAGGATGTCTCGGGGGATGATTTTGAATTTATTGCACCGGATGCGGAGATCCTTGTTGTGGATGACAATGTGCCGAATCTCATGGTGGCGGAGGGAATACTGGCGCCGCTTAAGATGAAGATTGACAAGGCATCCGGAGGAATGCAGGCTATCGAAATGGTTGAAAAGAAGCATTATGACCTGATCTTTATGGATCACATGATGCCGGAGCTGGATGGAATTGAGACCACGCGGATCATCCGCCGTTTTCATGAGGATTATGATAATGTTCCCATCATTGCACTGACCGCCAATGTCATGGAAGAGACAAAGGCGATGTTCCTGGTGGAAGGCATGAATGATTTTGTGGCGAAGCCCATAGAACTGAAAGTCATTGTGGCCAAGATCAAGCAGTGGCTGCCTGCCAAAAAGATCCAGAAGGTGGAGGGCAGTGGGGAAAAGGAAGAGCAAAAGCTGAAGAGGCTGGGACGTATCGCGGAGAAGATAATCATCCCCAAGCTGGATGTATTATCCGCTTTAAAACTGGCCGGAGACGAGCTTCTGTTCTGGCAGATCCTGCGGGAATATGCAAAGAGCATCCCCCGAAAAGCCAAGGTACTGCAGCAGCATTTTGACGCAAAGAACTGGAAAAATTATACCATTGAGGCACATGCGCTAAAGAGCTTCTCCAGACAGGTAGGCGCCACGGAGCTGGCAGACCTGGCGGCCAGGATGGAGCAGGCGGGCAACAATAAGGATGAGGATTTCATTCGGGAAAACCATGGCAGAATGTTGGAGAAGTATCAGGAATACGAAGCCATCCTGTCAGAGTATCTGGAGTCTCCGGATAAGGCCATAAGAATAAAAGAAGAATTTGACGGGGGAAGACTGTTGCGTTTATTGGACAGCATGCAGGAAGCTGTCGATGATCTGAACATGGATGCCATGGACGAAATAGTGGGGCAGATGGAACAGATGACGATCCCCAAAGAAC
>JAIEKC010000432.1:0-4646 GCA_029064505.1 Acetatifactor sp. | reverse complement strand
ATATTATTCTGATGCTGATGCCTTATCAGGTGACGCTGGTGCCCAACTATCTGGTCAGCGACTGGTTTCATCTGCTGGACAGTTATTGGGCCATATGGCTTCCGGGTATCTTTTCACCCTTTGCAGTGTATCTGCTGACCAAGTTCATGCGGCGTATTCCCGACGGTGTGATCGAGGCGGCGCAGATCGACGGCGCGGGAGAATGGCAGATATACCGTAAGATCTGTATGCCGCTGTGCAAGGGGGCGATCTGTTCGGCGGCGATCCTGGTATTCATTGACTACTGGAATATGGTGGAGCAGCCGCTGATCCTGCTGTCGGACGGGGAGACCCATCCTTTGTCCGTATTCCTGAGCAAGATCAATTCCGGTGAGATCGGGCTGGCATTTGCCGTAGCCACCATATATATGGTACCCAGTCTGCTGATCTTCCTGTACGGGGAAGAGTATCTGGTGGACGGTATCACTTATCAGGGCGGTATCAAAGGTTAGAAGGCGAAAAAGGATCTGAGTTTGTAAAGCATACAAAATGCGATCTTCCAATATTCGCCTGACAGAGTCCGACGGCAGTTCTGTCGCTCGGGGTGATGTCAGGGAGTATGTATAAAGGCTATAAATGAGGAGAGGAATACAATGAACGAGAACGCAAGAAAGAAAAGAGAATGGGTCAAGACGGCAGCGATCATTTTCCTGTCGGTGATGCTGGTGCTTACCTTTTTCTCCAACACCATCATGAATTATTCTCTGCCGGAGGTGGCGATCCAGTATGTACAGTCGGGAACCGTCACGGCGAAGATCCGCGGATCAGGAGTGGTGGAGAGCGGCGATCCCTACAATATCGAGGTGAAGGAGTCCCGCAAGGTGGCCAGTGTGGCCGTTCATGTGGGAGACTATGTGGAGAAGGGCGATGTGATCCTGTATCTGGAGGATGAGGAGAGCGAGGAATTAAAGACGGCCCAGGACGAGCTGGATCAGGCATGGAAGGAGTATGAGAAGCTGCTCCTGTCGGAGACCACTACCGCGGCCGGTATTCAGGCGGCCAACAGTGATACCTCTACTAACACCTACAGGCAGCAGATCACCAATGCCCAGAGGGCGGTGACGGATGCCCAGAGACGGGTGGATGATCTGCAGCGACAGTCTACGGCTTTCGCGACGCAGATCGCTTTGACTCCGAGCAATGATGCGGACATGGGAAATCTGAAGGAAGAATTTAACGATGCCAGGACGAATCTGGAGAACGCGACCTATGCGGAGCAGGCGGCGCTCAATCATCTGAATGCTTTAACAGAGGATAGAAAGCTGTATAACGCTCAGTTAGAGTATTATGAAAATATTGTCAATCCTGATGGCGATAAGAATTCCGGTGATCCGGAGAAACCCACGGACCCGGACGGCGGAAACAATGGAACCGGCGGTGCGGGAGACGGGACATCAACTGCTGACGCAGGACGGCAAAGAAGCCTGAATCCGGTATCCGAGACGGGTGCGGTGCCTTCGGCCGAAAATGGCGCAGGAACGGCGGCGCAGGACAATGATGCTGTGACAGAAGGAGCATCCGGAGCCGACACGGGCGACGGTGTAAAAACATCAGATCCTGCAGCCTCATCTCCTGCCACGGATCCGGGAGATTCGGCTTCTCCCAGTGCGGAACCTCCCGCGGCACCGGATCCTGAGCCCACATTATCGCCAGAGGAGTTAAAGAGGATTGAGGAAGCACAGAAGAAGATAGAGGAGATCAATCAGAAGCTGGATGAGTTGGAGCAGCAGATCCTGGAAGCCACAAATGCTCACAATAATGCGGTGGCGGCAAAGGCGGATGCGCAGCTGGCTTACGACAGAGCGAAAACTGCCTATGACAATCAGAAAGCATCCGGTGATACCACGGAAACAGTTGAGAATCTGAACCGGCAGAAAGCGGCAATCGATGCGGAGCTGGCGAAAGCGCAGTCCGATCTGAAGGATAAGCAGGATGCACTGACGGAACTGGTGGGATCCATCACCAATGCCTACGGTCTGCAGAGCCAGATGGATGCCATTGCCAAGGCGCAGGAAAAGGTGGATGAACTGACGGCGAAATCCATCGGCGCTACCGTTACCGCGGATATCTCAGGTACCATCACGGCCATCAATGTTACCGCGGGAACCACTACTTCGGCGGCAACTCCCGTGGCTGTAATGCAGCCGGAGGGCAAGGGCTTTACCATGAGCTTTTCCGTTACCAATGAGCAGGCAAAGCGTCTGGCGGTGGGAGATAAAGCGGATCTGGTGAACGCATGGAGATTTGATGACGTGGAGGTAACGCTGGCGAGCATTAAGCCGGATCCCGACGATCCCGGGCAGAAGAAGCTCCTTACCTTTGATGTCACCGGTGCGGTCACGGCGGGGCAGACGCTGAATATTTCCGTGGGGCAGAAGAGTGCCAACTATGATTATATCGTGCCCAACAATTCAATCCGCGAGGATAACAACGGTAAATTTATACTGGTAGTCACATCCAAATCCAGTCCTCTTGGAACACGTTATGTTGCCACCCGTGTGGATGTGGAGGTTCTTGCCAGCGATGACAGTCAGTCCGCGGTAAGTTCGGGAATGTTGACAGGATACGATCCTGTGATCACTACTTCCACCAAGCCGGTGGAGGCAGGCAAGCTGGTAAGACTGGCTGAAAATAATTAAGAGCCTGGCAGCGGAATCCTGCATAAAACGGCGGGATTCCGGTTACGGACAGAGTACTGGTCCGGGTCAGGTGGCAGAGCAATCAAGGTTGGAAATGAGGCAGATTATGAAAAAAATTGTATTGGGAATAAGCGGGGGAATCTCCTTCCTGATTTTCCTGATTCTGCTCCTTATGACAAACCATATCATAGGTACACAGTATACCCAGCAGATGGCGGAGCGATGGAGTGAGCAGGGAAGTGTGGCGCAGGTCAGCTGTTTTTTCGCCGCGAATTCCAAGACCACGGAGGATACCATTCTGATGTTTGAGCACGGCATAGCCGGTGCCCTGACGGAGGCATCCGTGGTGCAGGAGTCGGAGAATCCCGGCGCCAGATTGTGGGCGGATGCCTACAGCGCGGACGGTAAGATCACGCTGACGAATGGAAAAGCTTCGGTTTCCGCGGATGCCATAGGGATCGGAGGGGATTTCTTTCTGTTCCACCCGCTGAGACTGATAAACGGAGCCTACTTTTCGGGGAATGACCTGATGCAGGATTATTGCGTTATTGACGAGGATGCCGCATGGCAGCTCTTCGGCTCCAGCGATGTGGCGGGTATGACAGTATATATATCCGGTATTCCCCATATTGTGACCGGAGTGGTGGAGCGGCCGGAGGGCCGTCTGGCGGAGGCGGCGGGACTGGACAGTACTCTGGTCTATGTATCGCTGCAGACGCTGGAGACATTGGGTACCAGCTATGGGATCAATCATTATGAGATCGTTATGCCGGATCCTGTTACGGGGTTCGCGTATAAATATGTACAGGAAAAGCTGGGGGCGGATGAAAAGGTTACGGAAGTGGTGGAGAACAGTTCCCGCTATTCCCTGCTGTCCCGCCTGAAGCTGATCGGGCAGTTCGGCGTCCGCTCTATGAACGGAAAGGGGATCATTTATCCCTATTGGGAGAATATGGCAAGAGGGTACGAGGATATTCTGACGGTGATCACCCTCTTTATGGTGATCACCCTTTTGTATCCCACAGTCTTGTTATTGATTGCCTTTATCCTCTGGTGGAGACATAAAGGTTGGACGTTAAGGGATGTACGGTTGAAATGCAAGGATAAGCTGGAACGGCTGGCAGAGCATATGAGGGAGGCACGTCAGGCTCGGAAGGAGACGGATGATCCGTTTTCGGAAGAGCGTCCCCGTCGCAGGGGAAAGTCCCAATGGGGCAAATTTCACAAGAGGAATTAAGAGATATGATAGAATTCCATGCGGACTTTGGAATGGAAAGAGATCATGGGGAATAAATTGCCGCAGACGGCAATTGAAGCAGGAGGAGAGGTTATGAGAAAGTGGTTGAAAAAGTCATTGGCAGTCGGTCTCGCGCTTGTGATGACAGCGGGACTCAGTGCCTGCGGCGGAACAGGCGGAAGCGGAGGTTCCGGGGGCTCCGACGGAGGTTCCGGAAACAGGGGAGGAAGCAGCGCCAACGCGCAGTTGGCAAAGGAGAATGTCTATAAGGTGGAGGAATTTGAATTTCCGAAGCTTGTGGATCCGCAGAACGGATATGTAAATGTATACAGTACCGAGTACCGTGACGGTAAGATCTACATGGTGGCGGAAGTCAGTGACTGGTCGAAAGAGGAAAATGGAACGGAATATGATCTGATCATCATGAACGCGGACGGTTCGGATACTCAGGTGGTAAAGCTTGACACATCAGACGGAGAGGATGACTCCGCAGGAGAGAGTTCCGAAGATGCGGGAAATTCTGCCCCGGCAGTGTCACCGCGGGATCTTCTCGACATGGCAGCGGCTGTGGATGTGGCTGATCCGGGGGTGGCTCAGAATACTTGGGAATATACCAGTTACGGGAATTTCTCCATATCTTCCGATGGCAGGATTTTCGGAGTCAAGAATCATAATTTTGAGGATTACAGTGATCCGGAGCAGTATGTCAGCGAAAGCCACATATATATCTG
>JAIEKC010000431.1:0-3294 GCA_029064505.1 Acetatifactor sp. | reverse complement strand
AGACGGAACAAAAGAGTTTTACGATAAAATGTATTTATTGAAATTAATGTGGGATAGTAGTAAGAGGAGAGAACGGTTGTAATGTACCAATTTGAAAAAATGAACAAAAAACTTCTTGGTTCACAGGTGGAAGAAGAGCTGATGAATTACATTCTGCATGAACCGGTTAAAACAGGAGAGAAGATTCCAAACGAATTTGAACTGGCGGAAAAATTCGGAGTGGGCAGAAGTACCGTCAGAGAAGCGGTAAAAGCTCTGGTGAGTAAGGGAATACTGGAAGTACGCAGAGGGGCCGGCACTTATGTTATCAGTACCAGCACTTTGGAGGATGATCCGCTTGGTCTTACCAGGCTGGGAGATAAGTACAAACTGGCGTTAGAATTACTGGATGTACGCATGATGCTGGAACCGGAGATAGCGTCTATGGCATGTAAGCATATTACACAGGAGGAAAAAGAACAGCTCGAACGATTATGTGATGAAGTGGAGGAACTGTACCTGAGTGGAAAGAACCATGCAAAGAAAGATGTGGAATTCCATACTTGTATTGCCAAATGCAGCAGGAACAGGGTTGTGGAGGTGCTGATCCCCATCATAAATACTGCTGTTCTGACCTTTGTAAATCTGACACAGAGGCAGCTGATGAAAGAGACGCTGGAAACCCATCGTGCCATTACCAATTCCATATTAAAAGGGGATTCGGTAGGGGCAAAATGTGCTATGAACATGCATCTGACATATAACAGACAGCGGATCATGCAGATATATGAGGAGCATTTGGAGGAGGAAAAGAGAAACATGGTGCCCCAATGCGAGCATACATCGGACGACTGCAGAACACAGAAGAAGAATCCGTGAATACAAAATACCATTTAGGATAAAATGACCAAAAAAGGCAGGCTTGCAGACGCAAAACTGCCCTCTTTTTTGTCTAAAAGAGAGAAAAACGAGAATTAAACATCAGATGTATTGACTAAATATACCAAATACTATAACATAATTATTAACAAACATAAGACGTCTGATGTATACGGAACAACACAATCATTTTGACACATGATGTCAAAGGAAAACAAAAAGGAGGTAACATATGTCGGCTGAAATAGCTACATTAAATCCTACCAGACTGGTGATCGCGGCGGTATTGGGATTGGCCATCTTATTGGTTTTGATCATTAAATTTAAGATTCATGCAATGGTTTCCATTCTTTTGGGAGCTTTGTCCATCGGTTTGATCGCGGGTATGCCGTTTGATGACATTATTACGGCAGTAAATGACGGAATCGGAAACACGTTAAAGGGAATTGCTCTGTTGGTGGGGCTGGGTTCCATGTTCGGCGCCATACTGGAAGCTTCCGGGGGAGCCCAGTCCATAGCGGTCACGCTGGTCAACAAGTTCGGCGACAAGAGGGCGGCCTGGGCACTGGGAATCACGGGTCTGGTAATTGCCATGCCGGTATTCTTTGACGCGGGATTGATTATCCTTATTCCCCTTGCATTCTCTCTTGCGAAGAGAACCAAACGTTCCTCTCTGTTCTATGTGATTCCCCTGTTGGCAGGGCTTGCGGTAGGGCATGCTTTCATTCCTCCCACACCGGGACCGGTGCTGGTGGCTACCATGCTGAATGTGGAATTGGGCTGGGTTATTCTGGTAGGCGTCTTCTGCGGCGTCTGCTCCATGATCGTGGCAGGGCCGATCTGGGGTGCTTACTGTGGAAAGAAGTATGATGTTCCGGTACCGGACCATGTGGCGAATCAGGAGGATTTTGACGAATCCAAGCTGCCCGGCTTCGGACTGATAGTAGGTATCATATTGATTCCTCTCGTGCTGATCGTACTGGATTCTATCGCGGGTGTGGTTCCCGCTCTTGCTCCGGTGCAGCCTATTTTCGGATTTCTCGGAGAGCCTTTTGTGGCGTTGCTGATCGCGACTATCGTGGCAATGTTTGCATTGGGAACCAGACACGGATATTCTTTGCCGGAGTTGGAGAAGATTATGACAAAGTCACTGGAACCTACAGGACTGATTCTGCTGGTAACTGCCTGCGGCGGTGTGCTTCGCTATATGCTGCAATACTCCGGTCTGGGTGATGTTATCGGAAATGCGGTTTCATCAGCGAACCTGCCTCTGGTTCTGGTAGCATTTATTGTTGCGGCACTGGTGAGGATCTGTGTGGGTTCCGCAACCGTGGCAATGACCATGGCAGCAGGTATCGTTGCGGCAATGCCCGGTATTGCGGATCTGTCTCCCCTGTATCTGGCATGTGTTACTGCAGCAGTGGCAGGCGGTGCGACAGTTTGTTCTCACTTCAATGATTCCGGTTTCTGGCTGGTAAAATCACTGGTAGGTCTGGATGAGAAAACCAATCTGAAGACATGGACCATTATGGAGACATTGGTAGGCGGAACAGGATTTGTGGTGGCACTGATCATTTCGTTTTTCGCGTGACAGTGTGGAAGAAATAACGCAAGCGTTGTGTTTTCCGACAAATTGTACGTGTCGGCTATGTCGGTATAACGGGAAGTATGAAAAAATTTCTGAGTCTCAAATGAAAGAAAACAAGGCAGACAGAGTTTGCTTTGCAGGAATAGAAAGTTTTAAAGCTGAGACGCTGAGCTGTATTTGTATAAGAATGTTCATGTAAGAAAGGAACGGACAGAAATATGGGTGATACACAATTAAAAAGTCAGGAAATGCGTAAGCTGGCTCCGGAATTGGATCCGTTGAGGATAGGGACAGGATGGAAACCGGAGGATCTGGAGAAGCCTCAGATATTGATCGAGAGTACTTTTGGCGACAGTCATCCGGGAAGCGGACACTTGGATCTGTTGGTGGAAGAGGTGCGCAAGGGTATCGAGCAGGCAGGCGGCAGAGGAGCACGGTATTTCTGTACGGATATCTGTGACGGAGAAAGTCAGGGGACCGACGGGATCAATTTCAGTCTTGTGAGCCGTGAGATGATCACTAATGTGATCGAGATACATGCCAGTGCAACACCTTTCGATGCCGGGGTATATCTGGCAAGCTGCGATAAAGGTATGCCGGCTAATCTGATGGGACTGGCGAGGGTGAATATTCCCGCTGTGGTAGTGCCGGGAGGTACTATGAATGCGGGACCGGAGATGCTGACGCTGGAACAGCTGGGTATGTACAGCGCAAAGTTCCAGAGGGGAGAGATTGATGAAGAAAAGCTGAACTGGGCGAAATGTAATGCCTGCCCCAGCTGTGGTGGGGGGGCCTGATAATTGAACACGGGGCGGCGGCCGACGAGGGGGGGCGGGGGGGGCACCAAC
>JAIEKC010000430.1:0-3586 GCA_029064505.1 Acetatifactor sp. | reverse complement strand
TATGTACCGTAGACTTGCTGACCCCGAAAGCCTTTGCCGTCTGGCGCACTGTGGCATTGTTGTCAATAATATAGCTGGCGATGTTCATGGCACGCTCTTCAATATAGTCTTTCAAGAGAAAACCCCTTAAGAATCTTTTTTACAGTGTATGAAAGATTCTCAAGGGGTATGACTTGTGCCGCAAAATATTTTATACGCCTGTAACCCGGCGCAGCGCCTTCCGCGCCGTATCCGCAGACTTCGTTCCGCTTCCTCCCGCAGCCTAAAATTTCCCTCCTCCGCCGCCATGTCTCGCACCGGAAGATGACGTGTGGGTCCTGGAGCCTCCGGAGCTGCCCGAGCTGCCGGATCCGGTATCCCTGGGTTTTTCCCTCCGACTGACATTCCGGTATAGAAAAAGGTCTTTTTCCTTCGTCAGCCGCAGGCTGCCTTTCCTGACATAATTGTCTGCCGAAGACTGGCTGCGCACCGTTTTCAGTTTTCCTTTCATAATGCCTGTTGCGATCAATGCTATCAGGAATCCCGCTCCGAACGTGACCGCAAAATGACCCGCGAACCCAAATGGCCCTTTCGGGAGATTATCCACATCATAGGGCGCTCCCGTCCTCGCCTGGGTTACAAAGTCATCACACAGCTCCGCAAATGTCGTAAAGGCTGCGGCGTAATCTCCCGCACTCAGGTCACTGATAAAGACTTCCGACATATATTCCCGCCCGGCATCAGTGATCGCCGTGATCCCATATCCCTTTGTGGATATATACCAGTCTCTCTCCTCCATACTTATGAGGAAAAGGACACCGTCTCCCTCACTTCCGAATCCGTATCCATGATCGTCATAAAAATCATCCGCATACACCATGGGAGATACACCATTCAGAGAATTCACTGTGACCACAACAATATCCACCTGCTGCCTTTCACTGATCTCATCCAGTTTCCTCAACAGATCCGCTTCTTCACTGTCTGAAAGCAAATCCGCATCATCTGTCAGTCTGGGCAGATCGCCTGCAGCAGACACCGGGAAGGCAGATATAACCGATAAAAACAATACACAAAATATAGCAGCCAATTTCTTTTTCACTATTCGCACCTCCCCCTACAGCAGCCACATCAGGTAGGAAACAGCAAACAATGCCATACCGATCACACCTGTAAGTCCAAACAGCCATCTTACATACGCAGCCTTATCCAGCGGCAGATTTCCCACCATTTTCCCGGTCTGCCCATTCATGGCAAAGAGCCAGCTCTCGCCATTCCATGTGGTGGTCAGAAGCCACACAGGGAAAAGAGCGTAAGAAACCTTGCTGTTCTGCAGCCGGATGCTGCCCGACTCCTTCGAGATCGTTGTATAGCCTTTAACCGTCTCGTAAAAGGCATCCTCTGTACTTTTCCGAATACGTTCATTGGCGCGCTCTGCACTTTGTGCTGCATCCACATCATATTTGTCTGCCAGATAGCCTGCCAGATACGCGGTCTGAAAATCCACCGCCTGTGAAAAATCAAAGGGCTCCAGAGACTCCATCAGATCATCCGGCATCTTCGTGGAACCGTCAACAGGAACTTTCCCAAATTCAAGGTTCCCGCCTCTGCTTACCGCGAAGTAACTGGTTTCCGTATAATTATACCGGCTGTCGCTCCATGTCCGGACTTTTGTTGCCTTATAACGCATATTGGCATCGGCATTGGCATCAAACAGCCAGAAAGGAACATACACACCCTTGATCTCCTCAATATGATTTTGATCTTTAAATACTTTTGGAAGCAGACGTTTCCCGTTGTAATACCCCTTAAGGGCCTCTTTCGCGGCATTCTTATCCAGTTTAAAAGGAATTACATAATCCGGTTTTAACGCTCCTGACAGTTTCCCCGTCATCACCACATGATTTCCGCAGAATGGGCAGGACGCAGCCGCTGTGTTTTCCTCGCACACGATCTCGCCGCCACAGGAATTGCAGACATAGGAACAGAATCCGTCATCCTGCCATTCCTCCCCGGCACCAATATCCCATCCCATGTCATCCGCCGGTTCCTCTTTCAGCTCACTGTCATAATTTTCCAGTGTCTCCACCTCAAATTCCGTATCGCAGAAAGGACACTTCATCTTCTGTATCGTACTGTCAAAGGCAATTGCGCCGTTACAGCATGGACATATGTATTCTTTTATTGCAGACACCTCATACCTCCTCATCGCAGGCTTGCTTATTCTCACCCGCAAATTTTACTTTATGATTCCTTGATAATTTTACGCGCTCCTGTGCGCATGAAACCGGAAGTTGACACAATGCCCTTCTGTATCAACATATATCATGATTACAGAGCAATCACGGTATAGATGGCTATTCGGCCGCTGACTGCCTTGATTATAGATTTATGATCAGCATTCGCTGCTCGCCGAACATGCAGTCATGTTCTTCTCGCTAATGCTCATTATATCACAAAAGAACTGCCGCTTCAAAAAATTTATGAAGCGGCAGTTCTTTTCATGAATATGGCGAGTGAAACAGATTATTCGTCACCCCAGACCTTAGGAACTGTCCATTAATAACTTGTGCATTTAACTTGTCTAAATCCGCACAGTCTCCGTTGTCATCAGTCGGCGTACCCTGCCGCGCGACGAGACATGCTTTTTCCTGCTGCCCGGTCTCCTGATAATACCCGATCAGTGCGGCATACTCTTCCATGTAATGTTCCTTCGGTTTGCAGATCCGCTCGGTATTAAAGTAACGCGCCATTTTCCTTCCTCCTGTCTGCCAGCAGACCTTTTAAACTGACTTCCGGTACTCTCCCGCGCTCATGCCCACCGCCTTTTTAAATGCCTTCTGGAAATTGCTGATGGACCGGTATCCGCAATATTCACAGATATCGTTGATCGACCAGGTGCTGGTACGAAGCCTGTATTTTGCCTTTTCGATCCTTGTCTCTGTGATGAACTCCGACAGCCTGACTCCGGTGCATTTCCTAAAATACCGGGAGAGATATTCCGGCGACAGATGAACATACTCCGCCAGATAATCCAGTGAGAGATCACTGCCGAAATTAGTGGATATGTATTTTACCTGATCAAAAATTTCTGTGCCATGATCCGCCTCATTTCTTTTCCTCATTATGGGATCAGGCATAACAGATGTCAATATTTTCGGCGTATACGACAAGACAGGATGCCACAGACGACACCGAATTATCCTTTACCAATAAGCACTTTTTTCCCACGGAAAGCAAATCCGTACATCCTGATACGTTCCTCCGGTATTCCTCCCGCGACAAGAGATGCCTTGTAATTCCGATCCACAATCTGACGGAGCGCCTCTTCCACCGTGTCGGAGAGTTCTTTCTCGTCATCCTCCTGCACCTTGAATTCCATGATAACAGCATTATGATCCGGTGTTCTCGGCTCCAGCATCACATCATAGCGCCCGTAGCCTGTTTCCGAAAGTAAAGCCGTCATACCAGTCTTTTACCTGTTGTTTCCGGTCTGACATACCATATTCTTCCAATGCCGCAAACACGTCCTCTTCCGTAAAACCGAAACTGTCCGCATATTTATCCGAGGTTGTCGTTACCACTTCCAAATTATTTAAATCCGGAA
>JAIEKC010000043.1:0-1357 GCA_029064505.1 Acetatifactor sp. | reverse complement strand
GCTGAGTCTCGTCATTCTTGGAATTACAGGGCTGTCGTTTCTGGTTCTGACCATTGCGGACACTCAAAAGGGAGCGTGGCAGGAAAAGTATAAAATCAGGAGCAAAGAAATCTCCGAAATCCTGCTTCTTGGAGAAGACAATAACATAACCGATACCTGGGATATTTACGGTAAGACATCCATTGTATTTGGAAGAGATGAAGGGGAAAACCAGGTGGATGTGAACCTGAAAAATACGGATTATGCCGGAACCATAGACGGAGAGCATGCTGTTATGAATTACAGCAACGGCTGCTGGTACATAGAGGATTTGGACAGTGAGAACGGGACCAGGATCCAGCGGGGCGGGAAAGGAAAGAAATATAAGGTATCTTCCAGGGAACCCTGCCGGGTCGGGCAGGGAGATGTGATCTACCTGGGACTTGCGCCGATCAGAATACAATAAAACGTAAGGAACCTGTAAATAATTTAAAGAATGGAGTAGAATACCTGCTGTCGCAGACCCCTCTACGGCGGGCGCTGCGTATGGATAGAAAAGGATAAACTGCTGCAGCTATTGAATCAGTAAGCAGAAAAGGAACAAAGGAGAACACAAAATGAGCAATTTGATCAGATGTCAGAACGGGCATATGTTTTCCGGCAGAAGGTATGGAACCATATGCCCTTACTGCAACATTGAGACAGCCACAAGGGAGAAGAAAGAAACCGGTCAGGACAACATGAACGTGGAAGATATGTTGCTCCTGCGGGAGGACAATCCGGTGTGCGGCTGGATCGTCTGTGTGGCAGGTCCCAGAAAAGGGAAGGACTACAAGGTGATGGCAGGGAAAAACTTTGTGGGCAGGGCGGATGATATGGATATTCAGATCCTGGGAGACAATAAAATTTCCAGACGGAATCACTGTGTCATAGTTTATGACACAAAGCAGAGCAGAACCGTGATCCTGCCCGGAGACAGCAACGGCATCGTGTATCTGAATGATGAGGCTGTATATACACCCGCACAGCTGCAGCAATATGACGTGATCGAGATGGGAGACAGCCAGTTCCTGTTCATACCGTTCTGCGGTGAACATTTTAAATGGGACTAACCGGAGGGAGCCGTCTGACAGAAGAGTCCGTTCAAGCGGACAGGGGGTACAAGAATGACAAAAGAAGAAGGAGCGCTTCTGGCGATTTATCTGTTTATCCTAATCCTCGCTGCTTTCCGTTTTCTCAATAGGGAAAAGGGGAAAGTCATACGCCGTTACAGAGTGGGAAAGGCGATGACCATAGGGGACCGGCAGATACAGGAAGACAATTACGGGATCTGCCAGAGCGCGGATGCCTTTTTGGCGGTATTGGCGGACGGAATGGG
>JAIEKC010000429.1:0-2605 GCA_029064505.1 Acetatifactor sp. | reverse complement strand
CACAGCTCTTAATGTGTCACTCGCATATGCAGCACGAAAAATAGTACCTCTGATATCAAGCCCCAAATCCATTGCCGCCTTTTTCCCATTATTGGTAAGCGGTGAATCACTCCATCCCTGCGCTCTGCCCAGGCTGTTAAGCAAGATTTCTCCGTGCCGTACTATATAAAATGTAATCACGTTGTCATTCCTTTCCTCCCCCCAAAATTACTAATGTGTCCGCATATACTCCGCTTTCACTTTATCAATCGTTTTACCACCGATGCCAAAATTTTTGTCCGGCACTTCCTTAATTGTCGTAACGAAAAATTCCTGCGGTACTTTCATGATCTCAGAAGATACTTCTGTCAACCGCTTTATCAATTCCTCCTTTTGATCGTCTGATAAAGCTCCACATTCAACTGTAATGTAAGGCATTTTATCTCTCCTTTCTACTGCTGCTCCCCGATTCCCCAATCTGTCGGAAAGCGGTGGCGGCCCTGTCCGCCCTTTGTGGTTTATTGGGGATTTCCTGCTATGCTTTGGCATCAAAGCTGCTCTGCATATCTTCTACACTTACCGTTTCTTCACTTGCCATCGGAATCCCCCTCTTGGCATTTCCCCATGCCTCATTATAGATCATGCACATTTCCGTCTGTCTCACCGCCTCTGCCTTGGTAGTAAACATCGTCCACCCATTATTGGAATAAGTTGCCGCAATCTCCCCATTCTTATCATAGAACTCTATGTACTCACTATTGCCTGACGGCAGTTTCTGATATTTCACTTTCCCTTCCAGCAGAGTTGCCACAAAATCTATCGGCTTTAACACATTCTGCCTGTTTCTTGAAACAGCTTTCAGACCGGAAGTGATGATCCCTTTTCTGTCCGGGGAGACTTCCGATGTGTAGCTTTTCATCAGTCTATTGAAGCCTTCTGATTTATTTTGGAATTGCCCTTTTGCAAAATCTTTATATGCCTGTTCCACAATCTGTTTCCGATATTCTTCATTGCTGATGCCGCTTTCCTTTTTGGAGAAAACATATTTATCATTAAAATCAGGCAGATGGATACCGCCTATACTTCCTGTTCCTGAAAAGGATCTTTCTACTAATGAACCACCAGACAAATTAATCTGCATTATTTCACCCTCTCCTGTAAATTTTATAGTGTAAATCACAATAAGTCCGTAGAGGCAAAGTTTTTGCTCATCTGCGCACAAGGTGTAAAGATTATACCTGTATATCCAATGCGCCTCCCGAAGATGATTTTTTCAAAAGTTTGCCTCCCGACTTCACAAGTGAGCATTCGACAGCCTCCCTTGTGATTCCGTCTAAAGGCCCTGAAGGAATCGCTTTTCCCGGTTCCCACTTGGGATCAGCAGCTTTCACTGCATCTGCAAATGCCTGTCTATGTGCCCGCTCATATTGGCTTAATGGATTGCCTGCCGCCACAGCCAGCTGTCATCATGCTTTCACAACCGTCCAGTACTGCTTGCTGTTTGTATCAATTCCCGCCGCCTTTAACCGTGCCTGCGCGGAAGGGCTTGACAAAAATTGATGCGCCAGCCTTGGCCGGCATATAAAATATGCCTTTTCATAAAATTTATCGGCAGACTCTGCCCGTTTTTCTACCCGGATTGCATCAAACGGCTATTTTTTGTATCAAATGACTATAAATCCATATCAGTATATTGCTTTCGCCGCCTGCCTGCGTAAATGACAGACCGCCGTATATGGCAGTGAGCCAGAGTGCGGGATCATAAAAGCCAAAGAAACGTTCCCGCGTAAAACCCGCCTTGTTGTCCGGCCCGAACAGAGTTATGATATAGACGAAAGACAGGAAATCCATGAGATTTTCAAAACTCTACTGCTGGTAGGTGTTCATTTTATTCATCCGCTGTATAATAGCAGTGGAAAGCGAGGTTTTTTGAAATATGGATCAAAAGAAAATAGGCGGTTTTATCTCTGCCCGAAGAAAGGACAACGGTCTGACCCAAAGTCAACTGGCCGAAATGCTGGGAATAACGGACAAAGCAGTATCAAAATGGGAGACAGGAAAATCAATGCCTGATCCGTCTCTGTTTTGCCCGTTATGTGATCTGCTCCACATAACATTGAATGAATTGCTTTCAGGTGAATTCATATCCGATGAAAACCTGAAAGAGAAATCTGATCAGATACTGCTTGAAGTTATCACAAGCTGGCTTGGCAAAGATCAGTGGGAAAACAAAACGGATGCCCATGTGCCGGCTGTCCTGAAGATAAAAAATATCAGAAAAGTATATGAAACCGAAAATACCGTAACCGAAGCCGTTAAAAATGTCAGCTTTGAAATCACCAAAGGGAGCTTTGTAGGTATCATGGGCGCCTCAGGATCAGGAAAAACCACCTTACTGAATATGATCGCGACAATAGATAAAGTCACCAGTGGGCAGATAGAAATTGACGGGTATGACATTGCGGGGCTGTCTGAAAATGATCTGGCATCTTTCCGCCGAGAGCACTTAGGTTTTATCTTTCAGGAATACAATTTATTAGACACTTTGACGGTCTGTGAGAATATCGCATTGGCATTGACAATTAAGCAGATACCAAAAGAGACCGTAAAACAGACGATTCTTGAT
>JAIEKC010000428.1:0-1923 GCA_029064505.1 Acetatifactor sp. | reverse complement strand
CATTATAAGAGTCGTTTGACGAGAGCATGAAGTGATCTGCTGCTTTTGCATATTTTCATGTGGAACGAAAGAATTAATTGTAGTTAAATTTTAATTGCAGTCCTGTTTTACCATCACTTGTCAAAACAGGACGAAATTGACGAATCGGAGGTAGTTGTATGCCCAGAAAAGGCGAGAATATACGTAAAAGATCTGATGGACGGTGGGAGGGACGGTATTGCACGATAGACTGCACCACAGGTAAAAAGCAATATCATTCCGTTTATGCCCGGACATACAGGAATGTGAAGGAAAAACTGATAACGATCAAGCATGAACAGATGGAGGCACCACCGGTCTTTTCCGGAGTATCCGACGAAACGACGGAATCGTTCGGATATATAGCCGGTATGTGGCTGCAGAATGTCAGAGAGAACTGCAAGTACAGTACCTATGTAAAATACAGGCAGACCTATGAGAAACACATTAAGGATGCAGCAGGTGAGATGAAAATAGCATTGATCACCCCGGAAACGATAAAGGATATTATTAAAGTCCGGGAGATATCCTCGGAAAGTCTGATCCGCAGCATTTACTGTGTCGTTAATCAGGTGATTGTATATGCACAAAACAACCGTATTGCAGTAACCGCAACCATCAAAAGGGACAGAGCGGTCAAGACTGCGAGGCCCGTAGAGGTCATGAAGTATGCCGAACAGGTACGGCTGTTCGAAATTCTGTATTCGGATATGGACCGGTACAAATTTGGGATTCTGCTATGTCTTTCAACCGGGTTAAGACTTGGAGAAATATGTGCTCTGAAATGGAGCGACATTGACGTAAACGGTCAATTGCTTTATGTCAACCGAACGGTACAGAGAATCACCGTGGAGGATGGTTCATCCAAAACGAAACTGCTGGAAAGCGAACCGAAAAGCATCTTTTCAAAGCGGCTCATTCCACTTTCCGATGAAATGACTCGTCTGGCACAGGAGTTTCATACCGATGGAGAGTATGTCGTATCGAAAAACAGACCTACAGAGCCAAGAACTTATCAGAATCGCTTTCGCAGACTGCTCTGTCAGGCGGATATTCCCGAATATAATTTTCACACTCTGAGACATACTTTTGCAACTAATTGTATGGATTCCGGAGCCGATATCAAGAGTCTGAGTGAGATGTTAGGGCATTCCAGTGTCAATATCACATTGAACAGATATGTACACCCCAGCGTACAGACCAAACGACAACACCTGAATACTCTGTCAGCCATTTATGGTCAATATCTGGGTCAGCAGCCTTCCTAAGAGCCAAATATAAGGCATCACAGACTTTTTCGCAGATTATAAAAATCTACGAAAAGCAGAATGTGTCAAGTATATTACATATAAGTTTATGTGTCAAAGCAAAATTTACATATTTACATTAAGAAAAAGAGTTTGAAAAAGTTGCGGGGGAGGAGCCATGGAGAGCAATTGGCGTTCATCTGAGAACAATAAGCTGTGGAAAGTGATGTTGGGCATATTTCTGGCGGCGGCTGTGATCTGTCTGGTGATTACCGGAGTACGGGCCTACAGACAGGATCAGGCGGAAACCAGACTGGAGCAGTTGGCAGAGAATACCGGAAACGGAGAGGAAGAATTGTCTCATCCGTCGGAAGCTTCCGCGGAAGAGGCGCAAAGTGCGGCGCAGGAAAGTATACGGGAATCCACAGATGTACCGGGAACAGAGGGGGAAATATCTATGGGGGAGATGGAGACTTCCCTGAAGGCATTGGAGAACATGGGGATCCCAATCCCGGAGAAAGAGATTGACTTTGCAGAACTGCAGACCGCGGTCAACCCGGATATCTACGCATGGATCTACATACCTGACACACTGATCGACTATCCGGTGCTGCAGCATCCCACGGATAATCTTTACTATCTGAACTATAACCTGGAC
>JAIEKC010000427.1:0-4289 GCA_029064505.1 Acetatifactor sp. | reverse complement strand
CATATGAACCGTTTGATCCGGGCCTTTATGAATCTTTAGAACATCTTCTTAAGAGCGGCTTTCAGCACGGCTCCGGAGTCCATCGCTTCGATCCCCTCGATGGCATTTACCGCTTTCAGACTCTCTGCCTGTCCGTATCCGAGGGAAACAAGGGCGGCCACCGCCTCCTGTTTCTGGGCGCTGTCCGCTGCCGCAGGGGTGGCACCATAACTTTTGATCTCCTTACCGATCATGGTATCGTCAATCTCAATCTTATCCTTTAAGTCAAGGATCACACGTTGTGCCGTCTTCGCCCCAATGCCGGGAGCCCTGGAAATAGCCTTGCTGTCGCCGGACATAATGGCAAAACGCAGATCGTCCGCATCCATAACGGACAAAATGGACAGCCCCCCCTTGGGGCCGATTCCGTTCACCGTGATCAGCTTCTTAAAGATCTCCAGATCGCCACGTGTCAGAAAACCATACAGCAGAAAGGCATCTTCCCGGACACTGGTGTATGTATACAGCTTCACCGGCTCCCCGGTTCCCGGAAGTCTGGATGCCGTATCGGCGGAAATCTTGACGTTATACCCGATTCCTCCCACGTCGATCACCACATTATCTTCCGTGATATCATCTATGATTCCGTTTACATATGCTATCATGTGAATTCCTGTTCCTCATTTCAAAATGATGTCTGTTCCGCCGCAAACGGGTACTTTTACAATACCACACGCCCATAACCGCTCCGGCATCACTGTTTCCAAAGTCAAAGTGACTGTGAATCTTTTCCTTTGTTTTAACAAGTATAGCACACTCGAACATATGTTTCAAGCCTTTTCCTGATTTTCTCTCATGAACCACATTTAAATGCCAGACAAAACAGGAACTGTCACGCGCCGGAACGCATGCTCATTGCTCTTTGAGTGCATCTTCCTTTATATTCCTGCTGCGCAGCAGCTTCCGATAAACAATCGTAAAGCAGATTATATGCACGCAGAAGGTCAGGGCCCAGCTGATGGGATAGGAAATATACAGGCAGGACAGGGTTCTCACCTGTTGGAATATGGTATAGATCCAGATCACCCTGAACAGGCAGGCTCCTGTCAGAGACACCAGCATGGGCATGATGGAGCAGCCTATCCCTCTCAGGACTCCCACAATGACATCCATCATACCACATATAAAGTAGGTCACGCAAATGTAGCTCATCCGCAGAATACCATAAGAAATGACCTCAGGGTCTGTAGAGTATACCTTTAAGATATTCCCGGCAAAAAAGTAGGCTGCGTTCCCCATCGCCAATCCTACAAATATGACCAATCCTTCGCAGATAAGCAGTACTTTCCCCACTCTCCTGTATTTCATGGCTCCGTAATTCTGACCGGCAAAACTGATTGCCGCCTGGTGAAAGGCATTCATGGAAGTGTAGACAAACCCCTCCACATTGCTGCCTGCAGTATTTCCCGCCATGGCAATGGATCCGAAGCTGTTCACCGAGGACTGAATCAGTACATTGGAAATGGAAAAGAGGGAACCCTGAAGTCCCGCGGGAACTCCGATCCGGATCATTCGGAGCAGCTTATCCGGCCTGATCTTAAGTCCCTTTAACTCCAGTCTGTAAACGCCGTCCGTCCGGATCAGGCACCAGATGACCAGCGCTGCCGATATGGCCTGGGAGACCACCGTTGCCGTGGCCACTCCTGCCACGCCCATATGGAAGAGGATAACAAAGATCAGGTTCAGCATCACATTGACCACTCCGGCAATCATCAGATAATAAAGGGGTCTTCTGGTATCCCCCACTGCCCGCAGGACGGCACTGCCGAAATTATACACCATCATAAACGGCATTCCCACAAAGTAGATCCGCATATAAAGTACGGAATGGTCGATCACATTCTCCGGGGTGGCCATCAGAGCAAGAGCCGGTCTGGCTGCGAAAAATCCCACGAAAATCAAAATGACACCGCCGATCACCGCCGTTGCCAGAGCAGTCTGAACGGTCTCTTTCAGATCCTTTTTCTGTCCGGCGCCATAGAATCCGGCCACAAGCACATTGGCTCCCACCGACAATCCCATAAACAGATTGACAATAAGGTTCGTCAGGGATCCTGTGGAACCTACCGCCGCCAGAGACTCATTACCGGCAAACCGGCCTACCACTGCAATATCCGCCGCATTAAATAGAAGCTGCAGCACACCGGAGAGCATCAGCGGAACATAAAAGATCAATATCTTCCCAAACAGGGGGCCGTTACACATATCTATCTCGTATTTTTTTGAATTACTTTCTGCCATTGAAATAACCGAGCCTTTCTGTATTCTGCAAATTTCCGCGTGTTTCCTCTTTGAAAGAGAGTTTTGCGTTGTCCCTGAACCGTTCCCACACCCATTGCCGGCCAGTCTTTACCGACAAATACCCCGCTGTAAACAGCGGGGCACACAAGAATGCTTAACTTGTTCGCTTACTTAGGAACTGTCCATTAATAACTTGTGCATTTAATTTGTCTAAATCCGCACAGTCTGCGTTGTCATCAGTTGGCGTACCCCGATACGCCTCCTTCTTCCGCCTTGCCTGTACGAATTTATCCTGGGTCATCTGCACAAGTTATTTTCGGACAATTCCTTATCGTTAATATAATTGATCAGTCCCTCGGATGCAATGATTTTCTGCATAAATTCGGGAAACGCCTGACCTTTAAACGAAGTACCTTTTGTCACATTGGTGATCACTCCGGTGTCAAAGTTCACTTCCACCTCATCTCCCGCTTCAATCCCCTTGCTTGCCTCGGGGCACTCTATGATGGGAAGTCCGATATTAATGGCATTTCTGTAGAAGATCCTTGCGAAGGTCTCCGCGATCACACAGCTGACTCCCGCCGCCTTGATGGCTATGGGGGCGTGCTCCCTGGAAGAACCGCAGCCGAAGTTCTTTTCCGCCACAATGATATCGCCCTTCTTCACTCTCCTGATAAACTCCGTGTCGATATCCTCCATGCAGTGGGATGCAAGCTCCGCCGGGTCGGAAGAATTCAGATATCTTGCTGGAATGATCACATCGGTATCCACATTATCGCCGTATTTAAAAACTGTTCCTTTTGCGTTCATATTATCTCCTATTCCAGTTCCGCATCCACCCGGGTCGTGCCGGTGCCGGCAGAGTCAATGCCGGCCGCCCGGGCATCCGTAAATGCTCCGGGCAGATACGTTCTATTCACTTGTCGCTTACAGCAGCTTTCCCTTTCAGCCCGAAAATCTCTGTTACGGTTCAGCCTTCCACTGAACTGTAACACTGATGCACACTGCGCCTGCAGGTCTCGCAAAATTGCACAGAAATGTGTCCAAAAGACAATGTGTCCAAAGGACACATTGCAATTATTGACTTCGCGGCGCCGTATGGCTGAACTGTTACAAATCTCTTTCTCCGCAGCGCATTTCCGACTGTCTGCAGATTCGGATCTGCTCCTGTGTTACCATAAGTCACTGCTGTATTGATCCTCTTCGGGAAATGTTTCCGAAGGCTGCCGCTCAAAGACCGTTAAATGTCTGCATTGCTATGACAGCTCTTCCGGGCAGGAAATCTCTCCTGTGACCGCACTGGCTGCCGCCACTGCGGGGCTTGCCAGATAGATCTCGGACTTCACATGTCCCATACGTCCCACAAAGTTGCGGTTGGTGGTGGAGACACAGCGCTCTCCCTCCGCCAGGATACCCATGTAACCGCCCAGACAGGGACCGCAGGTGGGAGTGCTGACAATGGCACCCGCCTGGATAAAGGTCTTTAACAGCCCCTCCTCCATAGCCTGCATGTAGATCGCCTGTGTGGCAGGGATCACAATACATCTCATGCCCTTTGCCACATGCCTGTCCTTCAGTACCTCCGCCGCCGTGCGCAGGTCGTCCAGACGGCCGTTGGTGCAGGATCCGATGACCACCTGATCCACAGTGATCTTATCCATCTCTTTGATCTCGTCAATGGTATGCGTATTTTCGGGCAGATGGGGGAAAGCCACCGTAGGACGCAGCTCTGACAGATCAATGGTATACTCTTCATCATACACCGCAGCCGCGTCCGCCTCAAAGATCTTATAAGTTCTCTGAGAGTGTTCCTTCATGTAATCCTCCGCCAGACTGTCAACAGGAAAGATGCCGTTCTTTCCGCCCGCTTCAATGGCCATATTGGCAATGGTAAAGCGGTCATCCATGGACAGATTCGCAATGCCGTCTCCCACAAATTCCATGGACTTATACAGTGCGCCGTCCACACCGATCATGCCGATGATATGTAAGATCACATCCTTGCCGCT
>JAIEKC010000426.1:0-2528 GCA_029064505.1 Acetatifactor sp. | reverse complement strand
CCCCCAGGTCATCCATGAAAGTTGTGTCCATAGTGATCTCCTCGGGATCCACATTCAGTACTTCCGCAATTACTTTTTTCAGTTTTTCAAATTCCATAACCGTTCCTTCTTTCTTAAATTATTTCTTATTTTGAATATTCTTTGAGTCAAATATTTCTTATCTCGCTTATTGGCCTCTCATATGTCTGCCATCTGAAATATCTGTCCGGATCTCAGTCTTCGAGGACTATCTTTTCTTTTATTTTTTCATTTATATTCTGTTCCTTGAACGTTATGCATTGAAGGATGGAGTTTTTGATCTCAATGGCTTTACTGCTTCCATGCGTCTTGACCACAAGACCGTTGAGCCCGAGCAGTGGAGCGCCTCCATACTCTTCGGTGCTGAATCCTTTCAGGGTCTTCTTCAGCGCAGGCTTTACCAGCAACCCGCCTATCTTGCTTTTCAGGGAATCCATCATGCCCTCTTTGATCTTACCCACCAGAGCCGCACTGACACCTTCCAGCATCTTCAACACTACATTTCCGACGAAAGCTTCACAGACCAGCACATCCGCCACGCCAAAGGGAATATCCCTCGCTTCCACATTGCCGATAAAATGAATCTCGGGACAGTTCTGCAGCAAAGGATAGGTCTCCTTCGTCAAAGCATTTCCCTTCTCCTCCTCCGCACCGATATTTACAAGGCCGACTCTGGGATTCTTAACTCCGATAACGCTCTCCATATACACACTTCCCATTTTGGCAAACTGTACCAGCTGCGAGGGTCTTGCGTCTACGTTGGCACCACAGTCCAGCAGAAGACTGACACCCTTCACATTGGGAATGATGGGAGCCAGAGGCGGTCTCTCCACACCCTTGATACGCCCCACGATCACCTGGCCGCCCACTAGCACAGCCCCCGTGCTTCCGGCGGAAACAAGAGCGTCACACTCACCGTCTTTCACCAGATTCATACACTTTACAATGGAGGAATCCTTCTTCTTCCGGATCGCCATGACCGGCGGTTCCGCAGTCTCGATCACTTCCTCCGCATGTATGATCTCCAATTGAGCGGCGTCATAGGTGTATTTCTTCAATTCCTCCTTGAGGACAGGCTCTCTTCCCACCAGAAATACCTTGACACGCTTGTCTTCCTTAACAGCTTCCACCGCCCCTTTGACGATCTCTGCCGGGGCATTGTCTCCACCCATGGCATCCACTGCAACATTTACTATCTCAGCCATTCAATTTATCCTTTCCGCCAATACTACATTTACTATACTAGACACCTTGGTAAAAATCAAGCTATTTCTTTCAGATATGTGCCGGAAGCGGTTTACGCCTGTTTTTGACCATGTCGGGGCGGTTATGGGGATGTGATGCCTCGCATCGACCCGGGCATCCGGACAGATATTATCACATACGACGGCCCCCGCTCCATGAGGCGGCAGTTCACAGGAGAATGGATGCCATGACTTCCCTGCTGAATAACAGAGTCAAAGTTGACGCAGACATGGGACTGACATGGAGAACGGCGCCAATCACCAGAACCCGAACATAACCGGAGTTGCAGCACAAAGCTACACTCTCCGGTAACGGTTCAGGCAGGAGTAGATTTCCTGGGGCCTGGGCATGGCGTAGCCGCCGGGGATATAACTGCCCTCCGCAAAGAATTCCAGACCTTTCTTCTCCAGCCGGGTGATGATATAGCTGGCGATCTCCGGCAGCGTCCGTCTGCCATCGATCAGATTTTCCACGGCATATTTCAGGATCAGTCCCAGTGAGGCTGTCTGCTCGCTGTCTGTGATCTGCTCTATGTAGCGCAGATCCACATTCTGTTTACCCAGGGAAAAGCCGTCACGGCCCATGACTTTTACTTTCAGGCGCTCGCTTCCGTCCTGCCGCACTTCCCCTGTCCGATAGTCCCGGCGCTTCGGTGCGCCCTCGGCGTCCTTTGTCATAACGCGGCGGCTCCGGGGCATTTGGAAAGCCGCAGCGGCCGCCGTATCATGCAGGGGAAAGCTTTCGCAGAGGGACTTTGCCTTTTCCGTAATGTCCAGGGGACGGTAGTTATCCATCTGGATCACGGTGTCCGCAATGTGGAAAAAAGCTCCGGAGCTGCCGGCCACCAGTATCGTGGAAATTCCCGCTTTCTCATATAAATCCCTGGCTCTGGACAAAAACGGGGTGATGGGCTCCTTGTCAGGACTTACCACACTCTGCATAAATGCGTCCCTGACCATGAAGTTGGTGGCCGAAGTGTCCTCATCCAGCAGGAACACACGGCTGCCCGCCTCCATCCCTTCCACAATTCCCGCCGCCTGGGATGTGCTCCCGCTGGCATCCGCGGTGGAAAAGCTGTGTGTATCCTTCCTGTTGGGCAGGTCATTAATGAACAGGGATATATCCACATCCTTGATGAAGCGTCCGTCCTCAGAGCGCAGTTTCAGTGCACTTTCCTCTGTGATCACATACTCTCTTCCGTCTCCCGCAATGTGATCATACACGCCCAGTTCCAGCGCGTAGAGCAGTGTGGACTTACCATGATT
>JAIEKC010000425.1:0-8135 GCA_029064505.1 Acetatifactor sp. | reverse complement strand
CCATCACAAAGGCAAGCTTCACATCCCCGGCCCCCAGCTGCCCCTTTGATATCAGATAGCACAGGAGGAAGATGAGACCTCCCACCAGTCCTCCTATGATGGATTGCCCGATGAGCGCAAGCCCCCTTTCCGGATCACTGACCACAGCTCCCATGCCGATCACGGACCAAAGTCCCAGAAAGAACAGTACCACCCGGTTCGGGATCAGCCTGGCTTTCCTGTCGGTGACCGCAAAAATACTCATTGCCAGAAAAATGGCCATATTCTGCAGCAGTGCAAAAATATACATATCCTGTCGGATGCTCAGCCAACACCAGACCGCAGCTGTGATCATCCCCACCCCCAGAACAAATTTATCCGTGATACAATTCTCCCGGAAGAATACTCTTTTTCCGGACAACTGCAGGGACAGCCTTCTGTCCAAAAGCACCACCGCGCCATAATACAAGATCATAATAACGACTGTCCCCAGTACAGCGCTGACAATCTTCACGCTTCCTTCCTCCCACTGTGCCTCTTCCGCCCCGTTTCCATCACTCTGCCCGGGCGGTCCGGTCCGATTTTACTTTCCCGGTTCCACCTTGACACCGTCACCGTCAAGCCATGCCGGGATCGTCACTCTGTTCACCATGTGCAGCTTTACGGTATCAGGGAGAATGAGGCGGACGAAGCCCGGTTCCACATCATATTCCACCACAATATCTATCATGCGGAAATCGCTGTCACAGAAAATAGTGGTCCCTGAGAAATCCAGTCCCCCATATCCGTCCCGGACGCCATAGGATCTCAGAAATTCATCCGCATTCAGGCTTCCCTGCTTCAGATATCCTCTCGTCATCAGCCATGCGGCGCCCATGCCCATCAGATTCTTGGTCTTGTACTCCACACCTTCTAAGGCGATAAATGCCAGGCCGCTGATCACGCCCTCCTTATTCTGCATCATCCCTTTGATCTGATCCGCCGTATCCTTTACCTGATCGGCTGCATTCCCCACATCTTCCACCGCTCCCTGTATTGCCTGTCCTGTCTGAGCGGCCTTATTTCCCATATCCTCGAGCTGCTGCGCCAGCTGTTCCAGATCCACGCCGCTGTCCTCACCGCTGCCCTCTGTCTCTCCAAATCCCTGCAGCTGAGTCAGAAAGTCTACCGTTTCGCCCGCCGCAGACTGTACGCTTCCCGCAGCCTGTATCACCTTCTTATAGCTGCTGTATGCCGAACCGGCCGCATTGTCTATCATAGCGGTATTCCCCGCGTTATCACTGCTGATCGCCCGCGAAGCATCCCTGCCGCCAAAGGCCGCATACAGATAAGTATAACCAGCCAGCTCATGAGCTGCCGAGTTGACAGCGAACTGTATTTTATTGTGCAGGATCAGCATATTGATGAAATAGGCAATGGAAAAGATCGTGACCAGAAAAACCGTAAAAGAAATCACCGTCTCCACCACAATCATTCCACTCTCATTCTGTCCTCCAGTTCTTCCCTTTCCCCGCTCCATATACACTCTTTTCCTTCCACAAAACCTGTTCTGCCCTGTAAGATCACCGCTCACCCGGCCGCCTCCCCATCGCAGTACCGCACCGTGACCCGCACCGGCCTCTCCCGCCGCTTTGCGGCATCCCCTGTCAACAGGAGGACGCAGCGGCGCGAAGCAGGCAGTCCACAGTTCTCTTTCAGACCGGATGAAGCACTAATAGCCTCTGGTGACTGTAAATTTATAAACATTGTCCTCAAACTCTTCAATGGCGGCATAAGTCTCAGCGTCTACCGTACTTTTCGCAAAGCTCTTCGGCATGACCACCATATCCAGCTGTACCGCGCAGGTCACATCCACCGCAGTAACCGTATTTTCCATTTTAAATTCAAGCTTGTCCAATATACCTTTCGAACCAATCTGCTGTTTGACGGTGTTGACATTTAAAGTGATCAGATCCGCCGAACGCCGGCTCAGATCCTCCGAACGCGTCAGGAACAGCATCATGATCATACAGTATTGCTCATAATCCAGCTCAAGCTTATTACTCTTCTTCCCGTTGGTATTTACATTTCCCAAAAGATCGTTCAGTCCGTCCGCAAATTTGCCGGGCAGCGCCGTGACAGATAAGTCACCCACCTCTGTTTTCAGAACACAGACGGCTTCCCCTTTTGTCAGCAGCACCCAGTCCCCGTAAGTCTCCACTCCCGCCACTGCCAGACGCAGCGCTCCCGCCACGACGATCTTCAGAGCAGGCCCAACAACGGGCACTGCGGCAAACGCACTTGAAATTGTCTTTATGGCAGTGTCAATAGGCTCCACAGTGTAGGTGGACGCATAGTTCATCACGGCACGAAAAGCCAGAATCTTATTTCTCGCCTCGTTCAGATTCTCTCTGGATGAATTATGCCCGCCCAGCAGATACTCGATTTCCGACTGATACAGATAATTGATATTGGATGCCATGGGATATCCGGTGAGGGAGGTTTGTACACTTTCTCCCGTGCCCGTCTCTTCCCCGCTTGCCCCGGCCATATCTCCGGTTTTCTCTATATTGGTCACTCTGCTGGTAAACATTCCGAAATCATACTGCACCAGATACACCTTTGTCAGCAGCCGGTTTCCCGCATCCGCAAGGGTATTGCTCCCAAAGCTCTTAGCCGCGCTCCCCATCATACTGGTGATATCAAATCCGCCTGCGGATCCGGAATCCCCCATACCTGCAAAATCGCCGCCTGAGGGGATATCTCTGCCCCCCGCACCGGCCGCCTCGTCTTCCAGAGCTTTCCCCACATCTCCCAGCAGAGCATCCGCATCGTCCTGCTTTTTCTCCGCTTCCTTCTTGACACTGCCCGAAGAATCATTTCCAAAGCATTCCTGAAGTGAGTCGTGTAGTGTCACAAAGCCGCTCCCGTAATAAGCATCCACTCGCTCATAGTCCAGTGTATCCGCATACTCCGGAAGCTCTGACAGTTCCGGATGGGAATCAATGCATTCGCTTCCTCTCTCCTTTATGCTCTCCAGGATCTTCTCCGTCTGGGATCTGTATACACTGTTCTGCTCACTATAGGAAGCGATATGCATGGCCAGATCCCTGTAATTTTCGGCCGTATAGCCATCGCCTTCCCCTCCAAAGAGCTTATCAAGCTCTTCCATCTCCTTCTCTATTCCGTCCTTTAATTCTGCCGTTATATTGTCTCCCTGCAGAATGGTATCAAGCTGCGACCGCAGTTCCTGCAGATCCTCCATTCTGCTGTCCAACACATTGGCAGCGCTCTGCAGAGCGGCAACCTTCTGGTCAAAATTAGCAAAATGAACCGTCACGTCCTTATGCCCCTCATGGTCGGTAACCACATAACCTCCGGTGCCGTAAACCGTTCTCAGTTCTTTCTCCCACTCGATCCGTTCTGTCAGTCTTTCCACCGCTGTATCGAAAGCTGCCTGCAGCTGCTCCGGGCTGTGCCCCAGATGCTCCGTATAATCGTCGTCTATCCCGCACAGCCTCTCCTCCTCTTCCGTGAGCTCGTCTTCTGTGGTATCCGAATCCCTTTCCGTCTCCTCCCCGTCTGTCCCTGTCTGGTTCTGCACTCCGGAATTTTCTTTCTCCTCTTCCGCCTCCCGGATCTTCTCCCGATGCTCCAGGGCATCCGCTATGGCCTGAGGATCTTCGTCCATGTAGGCTTTGTAATACGAATACTTACTTTCAAGTATACTCTCTATGGATCGTATCCCCTGGTCATACGCTTTATCGATTTCCCTTATATAATCCGGATACTGCCACAACGCCTCCAGCTGCACATAGTAATCCTGCGCCGCTTCCAACACTTTGGATGCCTTTTCCGTGATCTCATCACGCTTCTCCACAGCTGCAATATTGTGATCCATATTCTGCACGGACTCAATAGCCTGCACGATACCATCCAGATCGTCACCCACCGTCTGCACGATCCTGAATTTCATAAAATCCCCTATCTGTGTGTTAAAGACCGCGGGATTATCCAAAGTCGCCCCTTCTGCAGGGGACGCCTCAAATGCCACCACCGCGTTCTGATAAGGCATCCATCCCTCGTAGGGCTTCGTTCCGGTAAAATCCTGAAGATGTCCGAAATGGATCCTGTTCTCGTTGGGCTGGAAGGAAGTCATATAATATTCCTTCACATAAGCATCCAGACGATCCAGTGCCTCTGTTCCCTCCTGATTCTGAGTCAGGGAAAAAAGACCATACAGTTCTTTCAGCAGATTGTCATAATCCGTCAATATGGCCTCACCGTAATTGTCCGCCGCCATCACTGCCTGATTGCCGCAGAATTTTATCCTGGACAGATCCACCAGAAAACCGATAAAGAAAACCACCGGAACCATGATCACCGTAACAAAGACGGATATGGAACCTTTTCCTCTTTTCAAAAACAGTTTAAGCATCACTCTTCATCTCCCACATGCAGTACCTCTTTGAACTTATCGTAAATATCTTTTGCCTTCTGCCCTATTCCCTGAACAAATCTGCCCATCTCCGTGTCAGCCAGCATATCTATCGCAAAATCCACATTGCGGATAAAATCATCCCCGTCATTGATCACTATTTCACCAGTCACCTCAATGATCATCTTCTCAGGCCCGCCCACCCATGAAAGATTGACCGGCGGCTTCACCGTCTGTGTGGCTGTGGCCTCAATCGTCTTGTAAAACACATAATTATGCCTTTGAGCCGTGATCGATACATTGTCGCCCGTATCAAAGAACATATGACCGCATATACTCCTGAAAAAACTCCTGTAATCGCCCTCTTTGAACTTCATGAAAAAGAAACGGTAGGGATTCAGATATCTGACAGTGCCATAATTGCTCCCCACAGCCTCCAGACCGTTCCCGTCATATTCCATCTGCGTCTTAGCCTCCACATAGGTATCCGACTCAGCCGCCTTGTAATAGAGCAGTGCCGTCTCCAGATCAGACTGGATATTCGCCTTCTGACACAGATACAGGGCGGCATAGAGCACGCCTACGATCATGATCATGCAAAAAGGCAGCATCAATGTGGCTTCAACCATTGCCGTGCCCTGTTCACTTTTTCCAAATCTCCGCATCTCCATGCCTCCCCTTTGTTACCATTTCTCCACTGACAGCAATGAATCCGTTATTCTCATACAGAGCATGGGAATTCTCCTGTAATCTTCCACCGGATCACCGGTCTTAATATCCTGTGGAAATGTCTCCTGAACCCATTGATGTGGAACCCGACTTGATCTTATCGAACAACTCAGAAAAATATCCGCTCAGAAATCCCCATACGGCACCGCCGATCAGCACTACCATCAATATCAGAAGCACGGTAGCCACAAAATTGGACACACCGCTCTCATCACTCTTAAAGTTCTCAATAAAAGCCCTCTTCCTGATCTGTGCACCGATATAAAGACGATCCAACGTTTTCAACATCTCTTTCACCTCCCCTTTCGAAAGTCAGTAAACTATTATCAATCCGGCAGACCAGTGTGACCGTCACACTAAAAACTGAAGCCCGTCATCACCGGAACAATAACCAATATAATGATCCCCACGAACATCAAAAGTGTCGGCACCAGCAGCTTGGAGGAAATCTGCTCTCCCCGCCGTCTGGCACTGTGTTTGTGCTCCAGCCAGCTCTCGCTGTTCAGTCTGCGGAACAGACTCACGATCTCAGAATTTCCCTTGGAGGCATTCTGAATGATCGCTGTGGCAAGCTTTGTGGTGTAAGGATTATTGCAGCGGGTGATAAACCTGCCGTAAGCCTCCACCGGCGGCACATTATTATCCAGCTCCACCAGAACCCTTTCCATTTCCTGATAGAGCACGCCCACTCCGCTTCCGCCCGTAAGCTTCCACGCCTGATTGACCTCCATGCCGGCTACCGTCAGAAGCGTCAGCTTGGACACTACCTGGGGAAACTGGTTCTCAATCTCCTCCTTCCGCTTTCTGACGGTAACATTTACATTGTCATAAGGTACATATCCTGCCATGACCAGCAGGATCAGGACCACCGCGGAGAAGATCACCGCCTTAACCCCCAGCCCCATGGCAAGAGCAAGTCCGGATACGGCGAAACAGCAGACGCCTCCCAGCACCGAATAACCGATCAGAGCGCCCAGGATATAGTAGGTATAATTCATTGCCTCTCTCTTTTCCTTGAACTGAATGCACTGATTGTGAAGCCTCTTCACAGTATCATTCCTGCCGTCCCAATTCAGCAGCTGCATCAGGCGGTATCCCGCAACGGGAATGATCTCCCCCAATCCGATCCTGCCTTTTTCCAGGCGCGCCAGCTTTTTCTGCGCCTGCTCCAGATTCTCTTTCAACTCTCTGGCCTGTTTCACGCGTTTTTTATCTTTCAGGTCTTTTGTACGCTTCATGTAATCCACGATAAGGTCCAATTCGATCTGAGTCTTCTTTCTATTCTCAATCTCCGTCTCCTTACGGCACGTAAGAATGGCGCCGATGATGTTTTCATCCGCCGACAAAAACAGGAACACGAAAAACAGAAAACCGATTGTAGCCAAAGCCATACATATAATCATCTTGCTCCATACCTCTTTAAACTTTAATATCGCTTGCCTTTGAAGCCAGCACATAGGAGATCCCGAAGAATGCCAGCGCCACCGTAGCCGCCAGATGCCCTGCGAAAGTAGTAAAAAGCGCATCCATGAATCCCGAACCCATCAGGGACATGGCCACTACGATGACGATGGGCATGAGAAGCATCATGTTTGTCTCTGACTTCGCGGCGGCAATTACGGTATGGATCTCCTGTTCGATCTCAATCTTGTCACCGATGATCTCCGATGTCTGACTGACAATTTCCCCGAAGCGGTCATTCTTACCCTCAATGACAGCATATATCGTGGCAAAGCTCCGGATATCCTCCAGATCACTTCTGTCCGCGAAATCCTCGAACAGATATTTGAGCTCTATTCCGCCCTTTTCATACTGCAGAAGAATGTTTTCCACCTCCCGCACAATATCCGCCTTGGCGCTGTAGGAAATCTTCAGATCCTTCAGCGCCGACTTTATCGCCATGACTTCCACATTCCCGGCTCTTGCCGCCACACTCATGGATTCCAGGAAATCCCTGAACTGCAGGCGCAACGCAGCCATTCTCTTTTTCACAGTGGAATCCGCGTATATCTTCTCCAGCCGGAATCCCGCCCCGAACCCTATCACAACGGAGATCGGGACAAGATGGTAAAACAGATACGCAATCCCTGCAATGATCACGCTGCAGATGATATAGGCAAGAATGTGCTCTCCCTTTTTCATGTTACATCTGTAATAAACAGGCATATTAGGATTCATTTTTTCTCTCCATTCCGGTTCCGCACCCGCCCGGACAGTCTCCTGACCGGCAGATGTTGTTTTTCTGCTTCATCGCTGCCTGCAGCAATAAATTTGCATTCCTGTCTTGTGTTTCTGTGACTTTCGCTTATTCTTCACTCACAAAAATACTTGCGAAAGCGCCTTCCGAACAGTTACTCGCATTCCTGCAGTTACAGATAATCATAAATACCGCTGGCAATAAATTTATCCGGATGAACCATCTCATTCTTCGTCCGGTTCAGTGAGCCTGACACCTTGCGCACCGTGGTCTTCTCATCTTCCTGAAATTCAAACAGCGGATTCATGATCACCCTGCCGCCTTCCAGTCCCACCACCTCCGATATGCACATGGTCTTACGGGAACTGTCCCGCATTCTGGAGAGATGAATGATAATATCCACCGCTGACGCGATCTGCTGTCGGATGGCTTCCAGAGGAAGTCCCGCCGCGCCGCTCAGCACCATAGTCTCCAGACGGCTTATCATATCCTCCGCCGAGTTGGCGTGGCCCGTGGAAATGGAACCGTCATGCCCGGTGTTCATGGCCTGAAGCATATCCAGCGCTTCTTCCCCTCTGACCTCGCCCACCACGATCCGTTCCGGTCTCATACGCAGGGAAGATTTGATCAGATCCCGCATGGAAATACCGCCTGTCCCCGAGGAATTTGCATTGCGTGTCTCCAGCCTTACCAGATTGGGAATATGCCGGATCTGCAGCTCCGCGGAATCCTCTATGGTAATGGCGCGTTCCGCCTGGGGAATGTAATTGGAAAGGGCATTCAAAAAGGTGGTCTTGCCCGAACCGGTACCGC
>JAIEKC010000424.1:0-2528 GCA_029064505.1 Acetatifactor sp. | reverse complement strand
CCTCAGGACTGCCATTCCGGTGGAACTACAGGGGCGCGTTTATGCATGCCGTAATACGCTTCAGCTTTTTACCATTCCCATAGGATTGTTTTTGGGCGGTTTTCCCGCCCCTTTGTCTCTGTTATGTTTCGATCGTTATTGTTGAAAGGTATCATAGTAGACGTTTTGCGTATGGGTCGTCAGAATGGACAGTTTTTCATTGACAGCCTGCAAATGCTCTATCTGCTCCATATTTTTATCCGGCTCTGCCAGCAGCTCCGCCAGATGGTCAAGCTCGCACAATTCACTTTCATTCAATGTCCGTACGCCGCCGCGAAGATACAAGGGCTGGTAAGAATAAAAGATCTCATTGTTCAGCAAGGCATGAAAATCCATAAACAGGTATTCGCAGGCACCCTCCAGAGGATCCGGTGAAAAAAGGTCTAATTTTCTGTTCAACGTATTGTTCCGCAGACCAAGCCATGCCTCGGAGGCGGTTACAAACTTTCGGCGCGGCAGATCGAACTGGCTGTAACCAAATCGCTGTTCGTATTCATAATAGCCGTCAACATCTGCCAGAACCCATCTGTTTTCGTTAAAATCCCAATATTCATTCACCCAGTGCTCCATATAGCTGTCACCGGAATCGCCGAAATCCATAAAACCGGCCCTGGAACGGCAGGGGATTCCTTTTGCTTTTAAAATAGCGCTGAATAATACAGAAGCCTGTCTGCAGGATACGGTGATCCTTTTGGTCACGTCCCTGTTCTTTGTAAATCCTGTTTCATCCAGACGTAAAATGCCCGCGATCATTGCGACGGCAGTGATGTACAGTTCATCCTCATTTTTAAAACGATACTTCGGATAGGAAGCAAATTTTCCAAAATAAGTATCTTCCAGATAAGGCCATGGCTCTGTAAAATACATGGACGGATGGGTGATCTGATCACAGACCAGCATTCCTATGGAAGGGATGTCATCCGGAAGCGATAATACAAAGTCCTTATACATTCCTACATAGGTATAAACACTGGTTTCCAAATAACGTTGGTACACTTTTTCATTCATGTGGTTTTCCGTAATCTCCTATTGTTTTTTTGAGTAGGCGCCTGCTCTGAACATATGCTATCAAAATAAAAAGTTTATGTCAATGAAATAAAATTTGTAAATCATGTCTGCTTTCTGAGAGTCCGAGAGGCTGTCTGCACATAAATCACACATAGATCACACATAGATTCCAAATGCAATACAAAATTACCTGCTATGATTAAGATGCGCTGAAAAGAAGCATAAAGAATTTTACAGGATTGTAGATCACTTCGCAGAAGTGATTGAAGAAAGGACGGGTGTATCTTATGAAAAGCAAAAAGAAACTGACGCTTGCATTTGCAGGAACATTGCTTGTGGGAAGTCTGGCCGGAGGCTGTGTGATGGCGGTATGTCAGGACAGAAACGGGATGACGGCACTTCCGGAAGGAGTCCGGACAGCCCTGTTTCCGGGCAGAGGCATGACGGAGAGTTCTTGGTATGGAGGCGGGATGCCGACGCATCAGGGCGGGTGTGTGACAGATTCCTGTCAGAACAGCGTTATGGCACAGGAGGGGATGGCTTTACCGCAGACTGCTTATGAAGCCACGGCGGAACGCGGCGCATATGCCGTATATGGCGGAAACACGGCGGATTATGGCGGGAATGAATATACTTATGAGAGAGACAGGGCAGAGCGGTTTAAGATCTATGAGCAGTTCGGCCTGACCTACGATGCCGCGAAGGATGATTTGTATTATAACGGAAAAACCGTGCGGTGGTTTGAGGACTATTATCCGGTGGGAATGACCCGCAGGCACGGGCGGGTATTGACTGGTTCAATGAAAACGGGGTAGTGGATGTATATGCGGTCCGGGATCTTGATGATTTTGTCCGGGCAGGTGACGGCTCCTATGATCCCGGCGGGAAGCTGACGGGTTTACAGGAATTTTCGGAGGAAGAATTTGCGGCACGTGATATTGAAGCGATCAAAAATCCGCCCCGTCCCGTTGCGTTTGCAGGAGGTCCGGAGGCAACGGGGGAAGAGATGAAGGAGATGGCCAAAGAATATGAAGCTTTCGGACTGACTTACGAGGCAAAGACGGACCAGTGGTATTTCAATGGGGAAAAAGTCCGCTATTTCCGCGATATCCTGACTTCCAACGGAGAGAGCCTCAGCAGCGGAAGATTCCGGGTCGCACAGAAATCTGTTTGGAAAATAATCTTACATTGCGACAGTACGTCGGGAAGCATAGAGATTTGTAAACAGCGGCATGAAAGCGGTCTGAAGGCAGGAGGCGATATTGCACTAAAGCGTGTTTCAAAAAACATTCCCCGGCCTGCACGCCCCGGAGAAAGCATTTTCAAACACGTACTGGAAGTTTGCAGGGAAATGAGGTATCATTTCAATATCGGAATATATTCGCCGGATTTGGAGGAACAGCAGTTATGAACAATGAATATGATAACGAAGTTTTCTTTCGCCAATATGCGATGATGCCACGCAGTAGAGAGGGACTGTC
>JAIEKC010000423.1:0-21160 GCA_029064505.1 Acetatifactor sp. | reverse complement strand
GATCTCCGTATCCAGATCGTTGACAATGAGGGAAACCCGGTGACGGGGGAGAGCTTCTATGTGTCCCTGAGGGATATGGGGGAGTACAAGGATCTGGATAAGGATGGCATTATCTATATCGGCGATCTGGATTCGGGGGAGTACTATGTGGAGCTGCTGCCCATCGCGGGTTATCATGTCCCCGCCAACGAGACACGGGTCCATGTCAAGGATAAGGTGGAATATGTGGCCATTGACGATATCTCACTGCTGATCAAGACAGAAGAAGAGATTGATGCCGAGGCGGAGGATACGGCGGTGGCTGATGCGGTGACCGATTCGGATAAAACCGAGATCCGGGATTTCCAGGCCACCTCCGGTAATTCCCATCTGGGAATCGATGTGTCCAAGTGGAACAAGGAGATCGATTGGGACAGGGTGAAGAGCGCAGGAATAGAATTTGCCATTATCCGCGCGGGCTATCGCGGTTCTGTGACGGGAAGCCTGGTAGTGGATCCCTATTTTGAGGCAAATATGAAGGGCGCGGCTTCCAGCGGTATTCCCACGGGCATCTATTTCTTTACCCAGGCTGTGAATGAGGTGGAGGCAGTGGAGGAAGCCTCCGCCGTACTGAAGCTGATCCGGGACTATAAGATCAGTTACCCCATTTTCATTGATACGGAGGGAGCCGGAGGAAACGGAAGAGCTGACGGACTGGATCCTGAGACCAGAACGCTGGTCTGTGAGGCCTTCTGCCGTACCATAGAGAATGCGGGATATAATGCGGGAGTATATGCAAGCCGCAACTGGTATAATAATAATCTGTATACCAACAGGCTGGACAATTATTGCATCTGGCTGGCGGAGTACAGGAGCGCGCCGCTTTATCAGGGATATTACCAGATGTGGCAGTATACCTCCAAGGGTGCCGTGGACGGTATTGAAGGAAATGTGGATATGAACATAAGCTATTTTTAGATATGGAATCTGAATAAAATAAGGAGAAAAGCGATGGGTAAGATTACAGTGGAAACATGTGAGATCGAGGGATTGAAGGTGATCACTCCGGAGGTGCGCACGGATGAGAGGGGATATTTCTTTGAAGCGTATCAGTATGAAGATTACAGGGCGGCTGGAATTCCCGAAGTATTTGTGCAGGACAACCAGTCGGCTTCCAGACGGGGAGTTCTGAGAGGGCTGCATTTTCAGAAGAACTTTCCGCAGGACAAGCTGGTGCGGGTGATCCGCGGTGAGGTTTTTGATGTGGCAGTGGATATCCGGGAAGGTTCCAAAACGTACGGAAAGTGGTTTGGCGTACACCTGTCGGAGGAGAACAAAAAACAGTTCTTTATTCCCAAGAATTTTGCCCACGGCTTTCTGGTATTGTCTGATTATGCGGAATTCTGTTATAAAGTGACGGATTTTTACCATCCCAATGATGAGGGCGGGATCATTTATAACGACCCTGCCATCGGGATAGATTGGCCCATTCCGGAAGGGATGGAACTGATCCTTGCGGAAAGGGATAAAAACTGGGGCGGCATCGACAGCCTGAAAAAGTAAGAGGTAGCGGCCGATATGAAAATAAGCAAAAAGCTGGGAATCGCTCTTTTTTCCGCAGTATTGCTGCTGATGGCGGTGATCATTATTGTGCACCACAATCCTCATGCGGATCCGCAGGAAGAGCTGATCAAGAAGATCATTTCCTGTGTAGTGATCGTAATATCCTGTCTGATCTTTGCAATAGGCTATGATAAATTTACGACGCTGCCCGTGGAATTGTTTCAGAACAGGCATCTGATCTGGAAGCTGGCAAAGAATGATTTCAAAAAGCGCTATGCGGGATCCTATATGGGTGCGGTGTGGGCCATGATACAGCCCGTGGTCACTGTGGCGATGTATTATGTAGTGTTTGAAGTTATCATGGGAAATCCCGGAAGGGGCGCCGATGACGTGCCTTATGTGTTGTTTTTGACGGCGGGGCTGGTGCCCTGGTTCTTTTTCAGCGAGGCATTAAACAGCGGTACCAATGCTTTGACAGAATACAATTACCTTGTGAAAAAGGTGGTCTTCAAGATCAGTATCCTGCCCATTATCAAGATTATCGCGGCAACCTTCATCCATGGTTTCTTTGTGCTGGTGCTGCTGGTGATCGCGTCGTTTTACGGATATTATCCCACTGTATATACCATACAGATATTCTATTACAGTGCCTGTATGTTCGTCTTTGTGCTGGCATTGTGTTATACTACCTGCGCCATAGTGGTGTTTTTCAGGGATCTGTCACAGATCATCAATATCATGCTGCAGATCGGAATGTGGGCAACCCCCATTTTGTGGGATATCAACAAGATAAACAGTGACTGGGCGGTGGCTCTGAAGATCAATCCACTGGTGTATATTGTGGACGGATACAGAAGCGCTGTCTATGAAAGACAGTGGTTCTTTGAGGATTTCTACTCCACCATGTATTTCTGGATCGTGACAGTGGTACTGTTTGGTGTCGGAGCGCTGGTATTTAAGCGGTTAAAGGTTCATTTTGCGGATGTGCTTTGACAGTATGGAACTGTGATACCGGCGCCGTCAGGGGCCGCAGGGCGGTTGACGGGAAGGATGAACGGAGTGAATACCGGACGGGGTAACCGGAAACGTCCGGGATATGGAAGGATATTATGGGAGAAATAGAGAGCAGGAAGCAGGAGGAAGTTCCTGCCATCCGGGTCAGCGAACTGGTTAAAATCTATAAATTGTATGACAGGCCAAAGGACCGTATCAAGGAAGCCTTTGGGTTTGGCAGAAAGCAGGCGCATAAGCTGCATTATGCCCTGAACGGCATTGATCTGGAGATCCGCAGGGGAGAGACGGTGGGTATCATCGGAACCAATGGTTCCGGGAAATCCACGATCCTGAAGATCATCACCGGTGTGCTCAATCCGACCTCCGGGGAGGTGCATGTGGAGGGGCGTATTTCCGCCCTGCTGGAGCTGGGCGCAGGGTTTAACATGGAGTACAACGGCATTGAGAATGTCTATCTGAACGGCACCATGATGGGCTTTTCCGAGAAGGAGATTGACAGAAAGCTTCCGGAGATCCTGGAATTTGCGGATATCGGGGATTATGTGTATCAGCCGGTGAAGACTTATTCCAGCGGCATGTTTGTGCGTCTTGCCTTTGCGGTGGCCATCAATATCGAGCCGGAGATCCTGATCGTGGATGAGGCTTTGTCTGTGGGAGATGTGTTTTTTCAGGCAAAGTGTTATCATAAATTTGAGGAATTTAAGAAGATGGGCAAGACCATCGTCTTTGTCAGCCATGATCTCAGCAGTATCAGCAAATACTGTGACAGAGTCTTTCTGCTGAACAGGGGAAAGCTTCTGGGGGAGGGCTCTCCCAAGGAGATGATCGATGCTTATAAGCGAGTGCTTGTGGGACAGTATGAGATCCCCGAGCATCCGGGGGAAAACAGTCTCTTGGGCGATGCTGAGCTTCAGGAGGCGGCGGGAAAGGCTTCCGGAGTGAATCCGGATATTCTGGAGTATGGTACAAAGCAGGCGCTGATAGAAGAGTATTATATTACGGATGACAGGGGAGTGCGCACTACGGCTGTTATCAAAGGCAGTGAATTTACGGTCCATATGCGGGTACGGTTTGCGGATCATATTCCGTCGCCTATCTTCGCCTTTTCTTTTAAAAATGTGATCGGTACGGAGATCACGGGAACCAACTCCATGATCGAAAAGGCCTTTCTGGACAGTGCGGAGCCGGGGCAGGTGAAGGATGTCATATTTACACAGAAGATGAGCCTGCAGGGCGGGGAATATCTGATCTCCCTTGGTGTCACGGGATACAACGGGGATACCTTCGAGGTCTACCACAGACTCTATGATGTGATCAACATCACCGTTGTTTCCGATAAAAATACAGTGGGTTATTATGATATGGATTCCGTAGTGAAAGTGACGGCTGCGGAGTAGAAGAGACATTGTTATTGTTCCTTTGCCGACATTACAGAGTGTCTTTATGCATTTTTCACAGTGCATCAGATACGGTTGTGAACAGTAACGGGATATTATGTGCGAGGTAGGAAATGCTGGAAGAGATCGGCAAGATTAAACTGGATTACAGCAAATATTCCGGTAAAGATCTTTATTGTGACGGTGCAGTGGAAGATGAACTGCTGAATATTGTGAAAAATATGTCTCCTGTAGAATATGCGGGAGCATTGGAAGAGCGGAAAAGCTGGCCGATTTTATATCATCTGTCCCCGCTTCGGGAAAACATCGTGGAATGGATTCCCGTGAAGAAGAGCGACAAAGTGTTGGAAGTGGGAAGCGGATGCGGGGCGATAACGGGGCTCTTGTCGAGAAAGGCGGACAGCGTCACCTGTGTGGAGCTGTCTGAAAAGCGAAGCCTGATCAATGCCTACCGCCACAGTGAATGCGATAATGTGACCATTCATGTGGGAAATTTCAAAGATGTCGAGCCGGAGCTGCCCGGGGATTTCGACTACATCTTCCTCATCGGTGTCTTTGAGTACGGACAGAGTTATATCGGGGGAGATCAGCCTTACCGGGATTTCCTGAATATTCTGCTGCCTCATCTGAAAGAGGGCGGCAGGATCGTCATCGCCATCGAGAATAAGTATGGATTGAAATACTTTGCCGGTTGTAAGGAAGATCATCTGGGAACCTATTTCTCAGGAATAGAAAATTATGCCGGTGGAGGCGGTGTGCGGACTTTCGGCAGGAAGGGGCTGGAGAAGATTTTCCGCAGCTGCAGGATACCGGAATATCATTTCTATTATCCCTATCCCGACTATAAGTTTATGACCGCGCTCTACAGTGACGACTATCTTCCCGGTAAGGGAGAACTGTCGAATAATATGCGCAATTTTGACCGTGACAGGATGGTGCTTTTTGACGAAAAGTATGCCTTCGACGGTGTGGTGGAGGAGGGGCTTTTTTCCCTGTTCGCCAATTCCTATATCGCTGTGATCGGAAGTGGTTTTGACATAAAATATGTGAAATATTCCAATGACCGTGCTCCGGAATATGCCATCAAGACGGAGATCTGCAGAAATGACAGGGGAGATATCCGTGTCAGGAAATACCCTTTGCAGGAAGAATCAAAGGATCACGTCAGGGGAATGGCTCTGGCGTATGAAAATCTCTCAGACAAGTATAAAGGCGGCAGGCTTGAGATCAACAAATGCATCGTGGAAGAAAACGGGGATGAATTGTATGCGCAGTTTGAATTTGTGCCGGGAATTCCGTTGTCGGAGCTGATGGACAAATGCCTGGAGCGGGACGATCTGGAAGGCTTTCACAGGTATTTCAGGCAGTATGTGGAGAGGATCGGATACAACAGTGATTGCCCGGTGGCCGATTTCGACCTGATCTTTGCGAATATCCTTGTGAATAAGGAGACCTGGACATTGATCGATTACGAGTGGACCTTCGGCCAACCCATAAGTACCAAGGAGCTGGCATTTCGTGCGATTTACTGCTACCTGCTGGAGGATGAGAAGAGGAACAGATTAAATCTTGACATGATATTGGAGGAGCTGCAGATCACCGAGGAAGATGCGGAAAACTTCCGGGAACAGGAGCGCGGTTTTCAGAAGTTTGTCACCGGCGACCGCCTTTCCATGGCTGAGATACGAGAGCGCATCGGAAAACGCACGATGGTGCCCCAGAGGTGGATCGAAAAGTATCAGGATTCCGAGAAGGTGAACCGTGTCCAGATATATGAGGATAAGGGAAAGGGCTATAGTGAAGAGGAGTCCTATTTTGTACAGGAGGCTTATCAGGGGGAGAATCTGATCGAACTGGAGCTGAAGGTGAGCGGGGACGTGCGGATGCTGCGCATTGACCCCGCTATGGGAACCTGTATGGTTAAGATTCTGGAGATGACGTTAAATGGGGAAACGGTGCCCATGGATAAGAGAAAGAATATTCTGATAAACGGCAAAGTGGCAAAGCCGGGCACGTTCATTTTCCCCACGGAGGATCCCAATATCAATATCGTCATGACGGCGTTAAAACGCAGTGCGGAGAACACGCTGCACACCCGCATGGAGATCGTAAGGCTTTCCCGTGAAATGGCACAGGATATGGCGGGGGCCGTAAAGAGATTGTTTTAGCGGCGGCAGCTGTGCCTGCTTCGGCGGACAGGAGGTATCAGAGTGGGTGTAAAGAAACTGGCAAAACAGATACTTTCACAAAAAGAAAATATACGGTACAGATGTCTGCTGGCGAAAGTTAAGGGGAATTACGCCGGGTGGCTGGAGGAGCAAAAGTTTCTGTGGCAGGAGGAAAATGAGAAGATCATTCCGGGGACGGCGGAGGATGGAGACTGTGTGTTTCTCTGTGCGGCCAGGGGAGTGCTCACTGCCTGTGCAAGGAAAAGTGTGGTATGCTATTTCAGGAATCATCCCGAGGTGCAGCTCTTATATGGGGATGAGGATGTTCAGGGGGCGGATGGCAGAGTCTGCTTTCCCGACTTTAGGCCGGACTGGTCTCCGGATGTGCTGGACAGCTGCTTTTATTTCGGAAGTATTGTGGCGATGCGGAGGGAGTTTTTTGCCAAAGCGGTGGAGACGATCGGTGCAGGCCCGTTTTTGCAGACGCTTAAATCCAATGATTATATGGTGACGGACTTTCCGGAGTATGTGCAGTGGATGTATCGCTGCGTGGAAATGGCAGGCGGGTATCAAAAGGGTTCCTGCGGTATAGGGCATGTGGCGCAGATCCTGTTCCACTGTGAGAGCCGGGAGGAGCTGCTGAGATACCGGGAGGAGAATCCGCGTATTCAGGAGCGCGCCCGGGAATGGCAGGCTGCATTCCGCAAAAGTGTTGTGGAGGAGCAGAGTCCGGAAAGGCCGCTGGTCACGGTGGTGATCCCTTCCAGAGATCATCCCCGGCTTTTGGAGAAATGTCTCACCGCTGTAAAGGCTGCGGCGGATGGATTAAGAATAGAAGTTATTGTGGTGGACAACGGAAGTTCTCCGGAGAATAAGGAAGAGACGGAGAAACGGATCGGAGATCTGTCCGATGGGACTGTCGGGATCACGTACCTGTATCAGCCCATGGAATTCAATTTTTCCCGGATGTGTAATCTGGGCGCAGAGGAGGCGAAGGGCCGCTTTCTGCTGTTCCTGAATGATGATGTGGAACTGGCGGTACAGGGCTGCATAGAGCAGATGGCAGCTCTGGCGGCAAGACCATACACCGGCGCGGTGGGAATGAAGCTGTATTATCCGGAGTCAGAGAAGATCCAGCATGCAGGCATTACCAATCTGCCCATGGGGCCGGTACATAAGCTGCAGTTTCTGGAGGATGGAGCAGCTTATGAGTACACTTACCGCGGAAACGTGAATCATCTGGCCGTGACGGCGGCATGCCTTATGACAGAGTGTGAAAAGTTTTGGGAAGTGGGCGGTTTCGCGGAGGAATTGCAGGTGGCGTTTAATGATGTGGATCTGTGTTTCCTGCTGTATGAAGCGGGATACCGGAATGTATGTATGAACGCCTGTCATGCATATCACCATGAATCCCTGAGCCGTGGGGACGACGAATCTGTGGAGAAGCTGGAGCGGCTTTTGGAGGAGAGAGAAAAGTTATACCAAAGTCATCCCGAGCTGGAGGGAAAAGACCCCTACTACTCGATCCATCTGAGCCGGGAGGGGCTGGATACGAAAATCCGCCCTGCTTACGAGACCGTAGGGAACGCGGTGCAGAAATACGATAAGTTTCTGGCGGAAAAGACCTTGTATGACTACCGCAGGGATGAGTGTGTCATGGTGAGGATAGAAGCGTTGCGCCCGGGCGAAGTGTGCGGGTGGACGGTAGTTCTGGGGGATAACAACGCCTGTTATGAGAAAGAACTTCTATTGAAAAGGGTGTCGGAATCCTTTTCTCAGGATGCGGATGAATGGTATCGGGGGCCCAACGGCGTGTTTGGGATCCCGTTGAGACGGCAGTACCGGCCGGATCTGGAGGAAAACATGCCGGATCAGGTGAATGTGGCGTTGAGCGGATTTCATGTCCGACTGAAGGCCAATCTGCTTCCGCCGGGAAGATACCGGCTGGGTGTGGCAGTGAAACACCGGATCACCGGAGTGGGGCTGGCAAATTGGTCTAACCGGTTTATGGAAATAGGGTGAAATAGGAATTTCATGATCCTGTAAGGAAACGAGGAGCGGTATGGCAGAGACAGATTACAGAGAGGCATACGAGCAGGAGCATCTGAAATGTGCCGATCTGGCGGCAAGAGTTGCCGATCTTGAAGCAAAAAATGAAGAACTGGAGTGGAAACTGAACCGGATCAGAAAAAATCCGCTGTGGAAGCTGAGCAAACCTCTCCGAAGCTGTGTGCACTGGCTGATCCGTCAGAAGGATCGTCTGTCCAACTGTGGCGGTCCCAGAGGGGTACTCCATAAAATAGATTATAAAAAGCGTGAGAGGGTGGCTATGCGGCAGTTCGGCACAGAGAGCTTTCCCTCACCGGAACAGGCTGCCGCGGAACGGTCAGCCGTATTTCCGCGTATGCCGAAGATCAGTATCCTGGTGCCTCTCTGGAATAACCGGGAGGAATTTCAGATTGAGATGCTGGAGTCTGTGATGAATCAGACATATGAAAACTGGGAGCTGTGTCTGGCGGACGGTTCTGACGCGGAACATGCTTATATGGGAGAAATCTGCCGGCAGTATGTGGAGAAGTCCGGCGGAAGAGTGGTATACCGGAAACTGGAGAAGAACAGCGGCATTGCGGGAAATACCAATGCTTGTCTGGCTATGGCCACGGGAGAGTTTATCGGTCTTCTGGATCAGGATGACATACTGCATCCCAGCGTGCTATATGAGTATGTGAAGGCTGTCAACGAGCAGGGGGCGGATTATCTCTACTGTGATGAGACCACTTTTAAAGGCAGTGACATCAATCATATGCTGACCATGCATTTTAAACCGGATTACTCTCCGGATAATCTCCGTGCCAATAATTATATCTGTCATTTCAGCGTCTTTGCAAGGGAACTTCTGGATGGCAGTGAGTTGTTCCGCCCGAAATTTGACGGAAGTCAGGATCACGATATGATCCTGCGTCTGACGGACAATGCGAAAAAGGTGGTCCATGTTCCAAGACTGATGTACTACTGGCGCAGTCATGCGGGAAGTGTGGCCTCGGGCATTGAGGCAAAGCCCTATGCCATCGAGGCGGCAAAGGGAGCGGTGGCGGAGCATTTGAGGAAACACGGCTTTGAGCATTTCAGGATAGAGAGTACAAGGGCTTTTGAGACGATCTTTCGCATTCGTTATCAGATCATGGGAACACCCGGGATTTCCATTGTCATTGCCAACCGGGATCATGTGGAAGATTTGCGCCGGTGTGTGACTTCTATTCTTGAGAAGTCTACTTATGACAAATATGAAATTGTGATCGTGGAAAACAACAGCACTACGCAGGAGATCCGGGACTATTATACAGAACTTCTGGGAGCTCCCTATGAGGCCGACAAAGAGATTCTGCGGAGTCAGGACGGCAGAACGGCGGTGGTCACATTCAGGGGAGAGTTTAATTATTCCGCTGTCAATAATCTCGGAGTGAAATATGCCGCAGGCGAATACGTCCTGCTGCTGAACAACGATACGGAAGTCATTACGGTGAACTGGATGGAAGAGCTTCTGATGTATGCCCAGAGAGAGGATGTGGGCGCGGTCGGCGCAAAGCTTTACTATGGCGATAAGACGATCCAGCATGCCGGAGTGGTGATCGGTCTGGGAGCCCACAGGACGGCCGGCCACACGCATTATAAACAGCATCGCCAGAATCTCGGATACATGGGCAGGCTGTGCTATGCGCAGAATGTTACGGCTGTTACGGGAGCCTGTCTGCTGGTAAAGAAGAGTCTTTATGAGGCGGTCGGAGGCCTTGAGGAGGAATTTGCCATTTCCTTAAATGATGTGGATTTCTGTCTGAAGCTGAGGGAGAAGGGACTGCTGAATGTCTTTACGCCCTTTGCGGAGCTGTTTCACTATGAATCCGTCTCCAGGGGATTGGATGACAATGGGGAAAAGGCGGAGAGGTATAACAGGGAGTCCGGGAAATTCCGGAAAAAGTGGGAGAAAGAGCTGGAAGCGGGTGACCCCTATTACAATCCCAATTTCTCTCTGGACAGAAGCGATTATTCTCTGAAAATACAGGAATAGGTATTGGAAGAAATACTTTGTGATAAGGCATACAGAAAGGATACAGCAGGAAATCAATGGAAACGGGAAAACAGCAGAACAGAGTAAAATATGCGGTGGCGGCATCTTTGTCGGCGATTGTATTTGTGATCATATATAAATATACCCTGAATGAGATCAACAGTGAGACCTATGTGGATCTGCATGATCATATATGGCAGGCGGAACATCTGAATCTTGAAACTTTGAAAATGATATGGATCCAGCGCCCTTATATGTTGTGGCATCTGTGCGCAAAGGCCTGCGGCGAGTTCCTGAAAATGCCTTGGGACGAGGCGGGAGCTCTTGCCAATGGGATTTTCTCCGTGTTGAATTGTCTGGTCACTTTCTTTGTGGTGGACCGGATCGCGGAAAAGGCGGGAAAGAGCGGTTCGGGAGTGCCTGCCGCCGTAGTCAGCGGTCTGTTGAGTTTTTCCATGCCCTGGTATGTAAAATGGTTTAATTCTTATCACTATGAAGGACAATATGGCATCAACGCCTTTTTCAATCCCACGCATGTGGCGGTAAAGCCTTTTGGTCTGCTGGCTTTTCTCTATGCGGTGGATCTGATCCTGCTGTATCGCGGAAGAGACACTGTTTTCTGCAGGGGAGAGAAGAGTAAGAAGTATCTCTATGCACTTTTTGGCGTATCGCTGTTTGTATCTGTGTTCGCGAAGCCCACTTTTCTTTTCATGCTGCTTCCCGCAGGGGTGATCCTGCTCTGTGCCGACATGGTGAAGGCGCTGCTGAAAAAGGACGGAAGCTGGAAAAAGGTGTGGAGCTTTATGTGGAAGATTGGCTGTGTCAGCATTCCCTCGGTGGTCTATCTGGCAATCTCCTATGCGGCATTCTATCTGTGGGGAGGAACAAACTCGGACTCCAAGGTTGCGGTCTATCCCATGTTTACTGCATGGAGTATTTTTTCACCCAACATTTTCAAGTCATGGGTATTTTCCATGGTCTTTCCCATATGGATGGTGGTTACCGGTCCGAAATATTTTGTAAAAAATGTGGAAGGGCAGCTGGCGCTGACCGGATATCTGGTGGGGACCATAGAATATGCCTTTTTGGTGGAGACCGGAAGCAAGCTGGCATATTGCAGCTTTGCATGGGAGATGATATCGGGTATGCTGCTGGTGTGGGTGGTGGCTGCGGCGAAGCTGGTCATGCTGACCCATGACACGGAACAGAGTGCGTGGAAAAATATAGTGGTCCTTGTGGGATGGGGACTCCTGGTGATCCACCTCTTCTGCGGATTTTACTATATCAATCCTTTTAACTATATTATCTGAGAGAGGAAGCCCGCCCGCTGTAAAAGACGGAGCCAACGGCAACAGGACAATTGCAAAGGTACAGCTGAAATACAATTAGCTGTGGCACAATCTGTAAGGATATGATATAATGTCCGCAAAGAGCAGATTCAAATGAGTAAAGAATTATCTGCCGTGCTTGCACAGGCAGATGATCCTTTGCTCATTTGAAGAGCGAAGACTGCCGTGCCTGCGTCAGCACAGTGTCCGCAGGCCGTATGAGAAGAAAAACTGTGCAGAAACGGGGTATGTGAAAATGAGCTTTATGGATGAATTCAATTTCTGGCTGAACGATGACTACTTCGATCAGGATACCAAGAATGAGCTTCTGGCTATCCGTGACAATGAAGGAGAAATCGAGGAACGCTTCTACAAGGAGCTGGAGTTTGGCACCGGCGGTCTCCGCGGCATTATCGGTGCGGGAACAAACCGCATGAACCTTTATACGGTCCGCAAGGCGACCCAGGGTCTGGCAAATTTCATTTTGAAGCAGGGCACACAGGAGAAGGGGGTTGCCATTGCATACGATTCCAGAAATATGTCTCCCGAATTTGCGGACGAGGCGGCGCTCTGTCTGGCTGCTAACGGCATTAAGGCATATGTATTTGAATCCCTGAGACCCACACCTGAGCTTTCCTTTGCGCTCCGTACACTGGGATGTACGGCAGGTATTGTGGTTACTGCCAGCCACAATCCGCCCGAGTATAACGGCTATAAGGTATACTGGGAGGACGGTGCACAGGTTACCGCGCCCAAGGATAAGCAGATCATCGATGAAGTCCAGAGCATTAAGGATTACCACACGGTAAAGACCATGGAAAAGGCGGATGCCCGGGCGAAAGGACTGTATCAGGTCATCGGTAAAGAGATTGATGACAAATACATGGAAGAACTGAAAAAGCAGATCATTCATCCGGATGTGATCGCCGAAGTGGCGGATGACATCAAGATCGTATATACACCTCTCTGCGGTACAGGTAATCTTCCCGTGAGACGTATTCTGTCCGAACTGGGCTTTAAGAATGTATATGTTGTTCCCGAACAGGAAAATCCGGATCCCAAGTTTACCACACTGGATTATCCCAATCCCGAGGATCCCAAGGCATTTACTTACGCGCTGCGTCTGGCAAAGGAGAAGGATGCGGATATCGTTCTGGCTACCGATCCCGATGCGGATCGTCTGGGTATTTATGCAAAGGACGCCAAAACAGGGGAATATGTATCCTTTACCGGCAATATGTCCGGTATGTTGATCGCAGAATACATTTTGAGGGAGAAGACGGCTACAAAGACCATGCCTGAAAATCCCGCGCTCGTTACCACGATTGTTACCACCAACATGACCAGACCTATCACGGCGGCTTATAATGTGAAGCTGATTGAGGTGCTGACAGGCTTTAAGTTCATCGGTGAGCAGATCAAGCTGTTTGAGCAGACCGGAAGCAACAACTATGTATTCGGCCTGGAGGAAAGCTATGGATGTCTGGCAGGAACCCACGCAAGGGATAAGGATGCGGTTGTGGCTGTTATGTGTCTCTGTGAGGTGGCTGCGTACTGCAAGAAACAGGGCAAGACACTGTGGGATATGATGCTGGAAACTTATGAAAAGTATGGATATTTCAAGGAGACCCAGTATACCATAACCATGAAGGGTATTGACGGTGCAAGACAGATCGCCGAGATCATGGATAAGCTTCGTCAGAATCCTCCCAAGGCATTCGGTGACCTGAAAGTATTGAAGTTCAGGGATTATAAGACAGATAAGGTTATTGATATGGAAACGGGTGAAGAGACCGGAACCGGCCTTCCCAATTCCAATGTGCTCTATTTCGAGCTTCCCGATGACGCATGGTGCTGTGCACGTCCTTCCGGCACAGAGCCTAAGATCAAGTTCTATATGGGAGTAAAGGGCAGCAGTATGGAAGATGCTCAGGCAAGAGTAGAGAAGCTGACGGAAGATCTGAAGGTGTTGCTGTGATCCCGGATGAATAACGGCATTAGTCTGACCGGAGTAATGTGTTTGAAGGCGTATGGTCATTTGCGAACGCTGTAGCGGCCGCAGGCGATCCGTCAGAAGAAGGTACCGGTCGGACTGATGCGGAACAGATTGCCATAGATGGCAATGGAATAGAGAAAAACGCAGGTTCCCTGCCTGATTCCGTGTAGGATTCGGTGGGGAATTTCTGTATGTGGAAAAGTGGTATCCGTCGGAGGAGTTAATATTGCATGAACATATTGAACATTGCGAATCTGAAAAAATCCCTGTATTATATGAAACGGAATGGTTTCAGCAAGACCGCAGGCGCCGTGAGAGAGAGGCTGGACCGTCGCGGCCGGATCTCTTATCACTGGGAACCTGTTTCCGGGGAGGAGAAGGAGAGACAGCGCCAGCGTGCTGCAGATGGGTTTTCCGATGTATGTTTCAGCATTGTAGTGCCAATGTACCGAACCCCTGAAAAATATCTCCGGGAGATGATAACATCTGTTATGGAACAGACATATCCCAAGTGGGAACTGATCCTGGCGGATGCCACGGAAGCTGCCGGTGCGGCAGGAACAGAGGCCATGGTAAGTGCATACGGGGACTCTCGTATTCGATACCGCCGCCTGTCATCTAATGACGGCATTGCGGATAATACGAATCAGGGTATAGCAATGGCGTCAGGTGATTATGTGGGACTTTTGGATCACGATGACCTGCTGGCGGAGAATGCTCTTTATGAGATGGCCTCCCGGATCGAACAGGAGCGGCAGAAGGGTATCGAGCTGCAGATTCTTTATTCCGATGAAGATAAGTGCAATGGGGACGGCACGGAGTATTATGACCCTAATTTTAAAGAAAAATTTAATCTGGATCTCTTATTGTCAAATAATTATGTGTGCCATTTTATGATAATGAAACGGGAGTTGATCCGGGGACTCCGACTGCGCAGGGACTATGACGGAGCACAGGATTATGATCTGGTGCTGCGGGGAGCGTATGAGGTATTGACGAGAGGACAGGAAAAAGAGATTGCCCACATTCCGCTGGTGTTATACCATTGGCGCTGCCATACAGGTTCCACCGCTGAGAATCCTCGGAGCAAGTTTTACGCCTATGAGGCAGGCAGGAGGGCGGTTCAGGCTTTCGCAGACAGGAGGGGCTGGAAGGCGGGAGCGGTGGATACGGAACATCTGGGCTTTTACCGGTTGGAATATAAGGGAGATATCTTCGCAATGCGGCCGGAACTGGCGGCATTGGGGGGACCGGTCGTGCAGGATAAAAAAATTGCCGGCGGCAGGATGTCTCTGGAGGGAAAAGTTTTTTATGAAGGACTACCGCATTTTTACAGCGGATATCTTCACAGAGCCGTGCTTCAGCAGGAGGCAGAGGCTCTGGACATCAGAAACATCGAAGTGAGGGAAGAATTACGGGAGCTCTTTGAGCAGGTGACCGGTGTCCCCTATGTGACAGTGCCCGGAACCGGTCTTTTTGATCCCGCGGCGCTTCCCAAAGAGGCGGATCACAGATTGCTGAGTGTCAGACTGGGAGAGGCATTCGGACAGCGGGGATATAAGCTCTTATATTTACCGGAACGCAAAAAAATTTGGGAAAATGAGCGCGATGTAAATAAATCAGTGCGGGGGAAGGCATGAAAGAAATAACGGTAGTTATTCCAAATTATAACGGCATAAAATTCCTGCAGGAATGCCTGCGGTCACTGATGGAGCAGGATGGGGGCACGCCTGAGTATGAAGTGATTGTGGTGGACAACGGTTCCGCGGACGGGAGTCTTGAGCTCATGGAACGGGAATTCCCCCAGGTCAGGGTTATTGCATTGCCCGAAAACACCGGTTTTTGTCATGCGGTGAATGTGGGGATCAATGCATCGGAGTCACCTTATGTGATTCTGCTGAATAATGATACCAAAGTTAAAACAGGGTTTGTTTTAAATCTTTATGATGCCATAAAAAGTAAACCGGATGCATTTTCTGTCAGCGCTAAAATGCTCTTGTGGGACAGGCCGGAGCTTCTGGATGATGCGGGAGACCGTTACTGTGTTCTCGGCTGGGCTTTTGCAAGAGGAAAGGGGAGATCTGCGGACGCCTATGGCGAGGAGACGGAGGTCTTTTCGGCATGCGGTGGCGCTGCGATTTACAGGCGGAGTATGTTTCAGGAAATCGGGCTCTTTGACGAATTGCATTTTGCCTATCTGGAGGATCTGGATATCGGTTACCGGGCGAAGATACACGGTTATCGGAATTATTATGAACCCGGGGCGGAGGTGATCCATTATGGCAGCGCCTCGTCAGGTTCCAGGTACAATGAATTCAAGACGGAGCTTGCGGCAGCCAACAATATTTATGTCATAGGGAAAAATATGCCATTCTTGCAATGGGTATGGAATCTTCCGTTTTTGATCACGGGTTTTCTGATCAAGTTCCTTTTTTTCTGTAAAAAAGGGATGGGAGGATTGTATCTGAAAGGTCTGAAAAAGGGGTTCTGCAGGCTGTTTTCTGCGGAGGGCAGGAAACGCAGAATCCGTTTCCAATGGTCACATCTGGTCAATTATTTTGCCATTCAATGGGAGCTTTATGTCAATACGCTTCGATTTCTTAAGAAATATTAAGAAAAAGCTTCATAAATTCCTAAGTTGTTCTTTTTATAATAATGATGTAACATGTAGCTTGGGTGAAGCGTATGATTAAAGATAACCAAAAAGTATTCAATCGATTATTGGTATTAATAGACGCTGTCATCACAGCGTTCTCTCTGATACTGGCTTATATTGTCAAATTTTATGTTTTTAATGACGGCCCCGGGGTAGGCGTCCTGCCTCTCAGTGAGTATATCACATTGCTGATCTTCATTGTGCCGATCTATCTGCTCATTTATTTTGCGTGCAGTGTGTATGCACCGAAGAGGACAGTGCGCCGCAGATTTGAGATTTACGGTATTGTAAAGGCGAATACCATAGGAATCGTGGTGTTGATCGTGATATTGTACATGATCATCAAGGAGATCAACTTTTCCCGTTCCGTTATGGCTTTGTTCTACATCTTTAATGTGGGGATCACTGCCTGGGTAAGGCTGGTGCTTCGCAAGAGTCTTCGGACCATGCGCAGCAGGGGATACAATCTGAAGCATATGCTTCTGGTGGGGTACTCCCGCGCCACGGAAGAATACATTGACCGGCTGACGGACAATCCTCAATGGGGGTATGTGGCCTGCGGTATTCTGGATGATCATGTGCCTGCGGGAACACTTTACAAGGGAGTTAAGGTGCTGGGGACTCTGGGGAATCTTGAGATCATCCTTCCCGAGAACAAGCTGGACGAGATTGCCGTCACCCTTCCGCTGAAGGACTATGATAATCTGGAAGAGATCGTGCACATTTGCGAAAAATCAGGTGTACACACAAAGTTTATACCGGATTATAACAGTATGATCCCCAGTAAGCCTTATACGGAAGATCTGATGGGACTGCCGGTCATCAATATCCGGTATGTTCCTCTGACCAATACGGGAAATATCATCATTAAACGTGCGATTGATATCATCGGCTCCCTGGTGGGAATCATCATCACTTCCCCCATAATGCTGATATCAGCCATAGCGGTGAAATGTTCCGGTTCCGGTCCTGTAATCTTTCAACAGGAGCGGATAGGACTTCACAATAAATCTTTCCAAATGTACAAGTTCCGCAGTATGGAACAGCAGGCTCCCACGGAGGAGAAGAAGGCGTGGACGGTGAAGAACGATCCCCGTGTGACCAGAGTGGGCAGATTCCTGCGTCGTACCAGTCTGGATGAACTGCCCCAGCTGTTCAATATCCTGAAAGGGGATATGAGTCTGGTGGGCCCAAGGCCGGAACGGCCGCTGTTCGTGGAAAAGTTCAGGGAAGAGATTCCCAGATATATGGTAAAGCATCAGGTTCGTCCCGGACTTACCGGTTGGGCGCAGGTGAATGGGCTTCGCGGAGATACCTCCATCAAAAAGCGCATCGAATACGATATTTATTATATTGAGAACTGGACTTTGGGATTTGACATTAAAATTATTTTCATGACCTTTTTTACAGGTTTTGTCAATAAAAATGCATATTAATAAGGAGAAGGTATTATGGCAACACAGGCGAACAACAGAAAAATGACTGCAGAACAGCAGGAGGCAAAAAAGAGACGGAAGATCATCATTTTTGCCGTAGAGATCTTTATCATCTTGATCATGATCGCGGTACTTTATCTGGTTATGAACAAGACCAGTGACGGTCCCCATGTGACCGTGTTGGATCCGCAGGAGCTGGAAATCCACGAGGAGGTACGTCAGGCGCAGGAGGAAGGCGGTACCATGCATGGCTATCTGAACATTGCGCTGTTCGGCGTGGATGCGGAGACGGACAGCCAGTTATATAAGAACAGCCGAAGCGACAGTATTATGATCGCCAGCATTAATCTGGATACCGGCGAGATCAAGCTGGTCAGTGTGTACCGTGACTCTTATCTGAACATCGGTACGGATGAGTACAGGAAATGTAATGCGGCATACTCCTTTGGCGGCGCGGAACAGGCTGTAAAAATGCTTAATATGAATCTGGATATGGACATAGAACATTTTATCACAGTGGGATATAAGGGACTCAGCGAGGTTATTGACGGACTTGGAGGGGTTTGGATCGATGTCGATGAAGAAGAGTTAAAGCATATTAATAACTATCAGATCGGTATTGCAGAAACGTTGAAATGCGACTATGTGCCTGTGACAGAGACGGGCTATCAGCTTCTGGATGGTCTTCAGGCTACCGCATATTGCCGTATCCGTTATACTCTGGGAGATGACTTTAAGCGTACTGCCCGTCAGAGAGAGGTGATCCAGGCGATTGAAGATCAGGCCAAGCAGGCGGATCTGGCCACCCTGACCAAGGTGTTTAACAGTGCCATTGATGACATTTATACGAATGTGGATACAGAGACGATCATGGAATTCCTGGGATCCATCACCACATATGAGATCGTGGACGAGAGCGGCTTCCCTCAGGAGAGCATGCGTACAGTCGCAAATATCGGCGCAAAGGGAAGCAGTGTTGTTCCCTTGGATCTGGAGTCCAATGTAGTATGGCTGCATCAGTTCCTGTTTAATGATGAGGACTATACGGTTACGGACAGCGTTCGTCAGTACAGTAGTAAAATTGCTTCGGATACCGCTGCCTACATCAATAAATGATAATGCAAAAAGGGCGGTAGCGGATTTGAAGATTGATGTGATCATTCCGGTGTACAGGCCGGGTGAGGAATTGTTCCTATTACTGGACAGACTGGAGCATCAGACGATTCCCGTGGGGAATATCATTCTCATGAACACGGAGAAGAAATATTTTGAACAGCTGACACATGGCACGGGATTTGCAGACAGATATCCAAATGTGAAGGTCCGACATATTACGAAGAAGGAATTTGATCATGGAGGTACCAGGCATCAGGGGGTGATGCTTTCGGATGCGGAGATTTTCATTACCATGACGCAAGATGCGCTTCCCGCAGATGAGTATCTGGTGGAAAAGCTGACCGCCCGCCTGTGGGGGCAGGTGGCGGCTGCTTATGCCAGACAGCTGCCGACGGCAGACTGCAGGGAGGCGGAGAGGGCAGCCAGAGAGTTCAATTATCCGCCTGTCTCAGGGATCAAATCTGCAGATGATATAGGAAAACTGGGTGTGAAAACCTTTTTCTGTTCCAACGTATGCGCCGCTTACAGGCGGGAGATTTATGATGTGCTGGGAGGGTTCATCCGACATACTATATTTAATGAAGATATGATCTATGCGGCCGGGGCGGTCAGGGCAGGTTACGGCATTGCTTACGAAGCAGATGCAAAGGTATTCCATTCCCATAACTATACGGATGTGCAGCAGCTTCGGAGAAATTTTGATCTGGGTGTGTCTCAGGCAGACCACCCGGAAATTTTTGCGGCAATTCCCTCGGAATCGGAAGGGAAGAAACTGGTGATAGAAACATATATTTATTTAAAGAACCGGAAAAAGCTATATCTGTTTCCAGGCTTCTGTAAGCAGTGCGGTTTTAAGTATGCGGGTTATCTGTTAGGAAAACATTACAAAAAGCTGCCCCGAAAATGGATATTGGGGATCACGACGAACCGGGAATACTGGGAACAGTGCAGGGACGGAGCGTATTGTCATAAGCGGCAGTAGAATGGAGAATATATTATGTGTGGTATCGTTGGCTATATTGGAAGTGATCAGGCAGCTCCCATTATTTTGGATGGACTGTCGAAACTGGAATATCGGGGATATGATTCCGCAGGAATGGCGGTGTTCAACGGTCAGGCAATTAAGACGAAAAAGGCGATCGGAAGGCTGAAAGTGCTGGAAAATCTCACAAGAGGCGGAGAGACCATGCCCGGTCATGCCGGGATCGGTCATACCAGATGGGCGACCCATGGAGCCCCCAGTGATATGAATGCCCATCCACACACGAACGCGGCAGGGTCTATTGCCGTGGTGCACAATGGTATTATTGAAAATTACATACCGCTGAAGAAGAAGATGCAGGATAAGGGTTATCAATTCGTATCGGAGACGGATACGGAGGTGCTGGCACATCTGATTGATTATTATTACAGAGGGAATCCTCTGGAAGCGATCATGAAGGTGCTCCACCGTGTGGAAGGTTCCTACGCGCTGGGAATTTTGTTCGCGGATTATCCGGATGTGATATATGCGGCGAGAAAAGACAGTCCCCTGATCGTGGGACAGAATGACAATGGCTGCTTTATAGCATCCGATGTTCCTGCTATTTTGAAGTATACAAGAACGGTTTATTATCTGGACAATCAGGAAGTGGCGGAGCTGAAAAAGGACGGTCTGCGCTTCTATTCCGTGGATGAGGAGGAGCTTACCAAGGAATCCGCCAATATTGATTGGGATGCGGACGCGGCGGAGAAGTCAGGGTATGAGCATTTTATGCTGAAAGAAATGTATGAGCAGCCCAAGACGATCACAGATACCATTTCTCCCAGGATCAAGGGTAATGATATTGTCATTGATGAACTGAACATGACGGATGAGGAGTTGGGGGCTGTGAAGAAGATTCACATTGTGGCCTGCGGTTCCGCATATCATGCCGGCGTCACCGGTAAATATGTGTTGGAGGGATTGGCTCGTATTCCTGTGGAAGTGGATCTGGCAAGTGAATTTCGTTACCGTGATCCCATTCTGGAAGAGGGGGACATGGTCATTGTTATCAGTCAGTCCGGTGAGACGGCGGATACTTTGGCCGCTTTGAGGGAATCCAGGGCAAGGGGACAGAAGGTATTGGGGATTGTCAATGTGGTGGGAAGTTCTATTGCCAGGGAGGCGGATGCGTGCCTGTATACCTGGGCGGGACCCGAGATCGCGGTTGCCACGACTAAGGCGTACAGCGCCCAGCTGGCAGCGCTCTATATGCTTGCAATGAAGCTGGCAAAGGTACGCGGGCTGTTGGATGAGAAAGCATTTGCGGAATTGTTGAGCGATCTGCGGTGTCTGCCGGATCAGATCGAGCTTCTGCTGGGGCAGAAAGAGAAGATCCAGCATTTTGCAAACCGTTATCTGGGTGCAAGAGATATCTTCTTTATCGGCAGGGGGGTGGATTACGCGATCTCTCTGGAGG